>JANWZO010000003.1:45626-176875 GCA_025054615.1 Kiritimatiellia bacterium | reverse complement strand
GTTTTTTCACGCCCGAGGCTTTCTCGAGGTCGAAACCCCGATCCGAATACGCGCACCGGCCCTTGAGCCTCATATCGACGCCGAGCCGTCGGGCGACCGCTGGCTGAGGACGTCACCTGAGCTTCACATGAAGCGTCTGCTCGCGGGAGGCTTATCGGCGATTTTCCAAATCGGGCCCTGTTTCCGACGGGGGGAGCGCGGCGGCCGCCACCACCCGGAATTCACGATGCTGGAATGGTATCGTGCGGGCGCCGACTACCTAGGGATTTTGGAGGACACGATGGCCCTGATCAAGTATTGGGCCGCGTCGTTGCCAGACCGGACTGATCCGTCGGGCCCCCGGTTGGTTTACCAAAACCAGCCGATCGACCTTGGCGCACCCTGGTTCCGCATCTCCGTACGCGATGCCTTTCTGCGATGGGCGGAATGGGACCCTGTTGCCTCTTGGGATGAAGACCGGTTCAATCTCGATCTCGTCGAAAAGGTCGAGCCAGCCCTGCCGAGGAATGTGCCCGCTGTGTTGATGGATTACCCGGCGCCCGCCGCGGCGCTCGCGCGGCGAAAGCCGGGCGATCCCTCCGTCGCGGAGCGCTGGGAGCTGTACATCGGCGGGCTCGAGCTGGCGAACGCCTATTCGGAACTCACCGATCCGCAGGAACAACGGCTACGATTCGAGGATGCCGCCCGCATCCGACGCGCGCGGGGTCGAGAGGTCTATCCGATCGACGAGGATTTTCTCGCTGCTTTGGCTCGCATGCCGCCCAGCGGCGGCATCGCGCTGGGATTCGATCGGATTGTGATGCTGTTCGCCGACGCGGCATCCATCGACGAGGTCGTCGCCTTTCCTCCCGACTGAAAGCGGCGCGAGCCATCCGTCTTCGGGCCGGAGCCCTGACGCGCATGGCATCAGATATGCAAGGCGCGGCCGTCCGCCGCGAGGGCCGCTTCGTGCAGGCTTTCCGAGATCGACGGGTGGGCGTGGACGATGCGCTGGAGGTCTTCGGTGCTCGCCGCAAATTCCATCAGCACCACCGCCTCCATAATAAGTTCCGAAGCGGCCGGGGCGAACATATGGACGCCGAGGATCCGGTCGGTCTTGGCGTCGGAAATGATCTTCACCAGCCCGGTGGAAACGGCCATCGCCTTGGCGCGTCCGCTGGCGGACAAGGGGAACACGCCGGTCTTGTAGGGCCGCGCCGCTTGCTTGAGTTGGCGCTCGGTCTTGCCCACCCAGGCGATTTCCGGCGAAGTGTAGATGACCCATGGAATAACGTCGTAATTGATCTTCGCCTCCTCGCCGGCGAGCCGCTCGGCGACCATGACCCCCTCTTCGGAGCCTTTGTGCGCGAGCATGGGCCCGCGGACGACATCGCCGATGGCGAAGATGTTGGGGATATTTGTGCGGCAATGGTCGTCCACATGAATGAAGCCGCGTTCGTCGATCAGCAGTCCGATTCCCTCGGCGTTGAGCTTTTCCGTGTTAGGACGGCGCCCCACGGCGACAACCAACTTGTCGCATTCCAACTCATGGGAGCCCTTACTGTCCTCGTACTGGACGGTGACTTTCCGCTTGCCTGCCTTGCCCGACAGTACGCGCGCGCCCAAACGGATGTCGAGCCCTTGCCGTTCGAACTCCTTGTGAGCGGCCTGCGCAATTTGATCGTCGACCATCGGCAGGAATGTGTCCATGGCCTCGAGCAGAACCACATTCGATCCGAGCCGTTTCCAGACGGAGCCAAGCTCCAGCCCGATCACGCCGGCGCCGATGATCACCAGATTGGGGGGCACATCCTTGAATTCGAGCGCGCCGGAGGAATCGACGATCAGATTTCCGTCCACCGGCACGTGGGGCAGCTCCCGGGGCACCGAGCCGGTGGCGATGATGATGTAGCGTGCCTCGATAGTTTCGATCTCTCCGCCGCCGGAGGGAGCCACTTGAACAGTCGTCGAGGACGCGAGGCGCGCGGAGCCTGGAATCCAGGTGATGTTGTTCTTTTTGAAAAGGTATTGGACCCCCTGGGTGAGGGTTTGGACGATCTTGTCCTTCCGCTCGATCATCGCGGCAACGTCGAACGAAAGTCCCTTGAAGCGCACGCCGTGGCTTTCAAGGGCGTGTCGCGCCTGTTCATATTGCTCGGATGACTCGAGGAGGGCCTTGGACGGAATACAGCCGACGTTGAGACAGGTACCTCCAAGGGCGGGTCGCCCATCCTTGCCGATCCATTTGTCGACCACGGCGGTGGCAAAGCCGAGCTGCGCGCAGCGGATCGCCGCGACGTAGCCCGCGGGACCGGCGCCGATGACAATAACATCGAATTTTCTCATAAATCCCCTCCGTTCTGGGAAATGCCGCGCGGAGCGAGTCCGCGCCGCCTCAAATCTGAAGCAGCAACCGCGCCGGGTCCTCGATGGCTTCCTTGATCGCGACGAGGAACAGCACAGCTTCCCGACCGTCGATGATGCGATGGTCGTAGGACAGTGCCACGAACATCATGGGGCGGATCACCACCTGCCCGTTTTCCGCAACCGGTCGCTCCTGGATGCGATGAAGACCGAGGATGCCGCTCTGCGGCGGATTGAGGATCGGGGTGCTCAACAGGGAACCGAAAACACCGCCGTTCGAAATGGTGAACGTGCCGCCGCTCAACTCCTCGATGGTCAATTTACCCTCACGGGCGCGCGCGCTGAAATCGTTGATCTGGCGCTCGATGTCCGCCATCGACAGCCTCTCCGCATTGCGCAGCACTGGAACCACTAGCCCGCGCGGCGAACTGACCGCGATGCCGATGTCGAAATATTGGTGATAGACGATTTCGTCGCCCTCGACGGAGGCATTGATGATTGGGTATCGGGCAAGGGCCTCTACCGCGGCCTTCACGAAGAACGACATGAAACCAAGTTTCACGCCGTGCTCCTTCTCGAAGGCTTCCTTGTAACGCGCGCGCAGGTCCACGACTGCCTGCATGTTGATTTCATTGAACGTGGTCAGGATCGCCGCCGTGCGCTGTGCCTGAACCAGCCGCTCCGCCACGCGCTGGCGGAGCCGGCTCATTTTTACGCGCGCGATCGGGCGATCCGCCGACGGAACCGGCCCGGCGGCCTCGGCGGGCGCTGACCCCGTGGACGCGGGCGTCTCCGCGGGGGGCGGCGCGGCAGGGACTCCGCTGCCGAAAGCGCGGGACAAGTGCGGCGAATGCTCCAAATGGCGGAGGACGTCAGCCTTGGTGATCCGGCCGCCCTTGCCATGGCCTGCAATTTCCGCGGGATTGAGCTTGTGCTCTTTGATCAACCGCCGCACAGCGGGGCTGAATTCCTCCTCTGGAATGTCGAACGGCCATTCCTTGTCCGAGGAAGGCGTCTCCAGGGTAGGCGTTTCCGGACTGGGTGCCGCGGGGGTGGACGCGGGGACGGGAGCGGGTATCGGCGTAGGACTGGCGGGCTCCATCGTCGGCGAGGGCCGCGATCCATCTCCCGACGGAGGGGGCATCGTTGGCGTTGCCGCCGGCTCGAAGGCGGATGTTGAAGGCGCGCCGCTACGCATCGTGCCGGGTTCGGCGGCCGTGTCGACGCTTCCGATCCGCTGCTCGCCCTTGACGGTTGCACCCTCTGGCTGGGCCACTTCAACGAGAACTCCGTCGGCGGGCGCCGTCACCTCAATGACAATCTTGTCGGTTTCGATATCTGCGATTTTCTCACCCGATTTGACTATATCGCCGGCCTTTTTGTGCCAACGCGACAGGGTGCCCTCGGAAACGGACTCGGGGAATTTCGGGACCTTCACTTCGACGGCGGCCATCAGGTTTTTCCTCCTGCAACGGCGGGTTCGGACACGGCAAGCAGGTGCGGTTGCGCGGTGAGCAGGGTCGTTTCCTCGCCGGGACGCGGCGCGAGAGCTGCGTCGACGAGCTTGCGCTGGCGTTCGAGATGCTTGTTGTAATCGCCGCCCGCGGGGGCCGCCATCGGGATTCGGCCCGCATAATGGAGTGTCTGGCCGGGCAACATCGCAAGGCGGATCGGGTCTTGAATCAGGTACCAGGCACCCTGGTTTTGAGGCTCTTCCTGCACCCAGTAGACCTGGCGGGCGCGCGGATATCTTTGAATTTCACGGATCAAATCATCCAGCGGAAAAGGATACAACTGTTCGATCCGCACGATCGCAATATCCTGAATGCGCCGCTCGCGCCGGGCTTCGAGAAGGTCCCAGTACACCTTGCCCGTGCAGAGGCAGATGCGGCGGACATCCGAGGGCTTTATGGGATCAATCTCCCCAATGACGGGATCGAAGCGGCCAAAAGCGAGGTCCTCGAGCGTGGAAAAGGTGATCTTGCGCCGGAGCATGCTCTTCGGCGTCATGATGATCAGCGGCTTTCGATAGGGCCGAAGCATCTGCCGGCGCAGCAGGTGGAACATCTGCTCAGGCGTGCTGGGGTAACAAACCTGAATGTTGTCCTGCGCACACAATTGCAGGAAGCGCTCGAGCCTTGCCGAGGTGTGCTCGGGCCCCTGCCCCTCCCAGCCGTGAGGCAGCATCAGGGTCAAGCCGCTGAGGAGGCCCCACTTCTGTTCGGCCGCCACGATGAACTGGTCGATGACCACCTGCGCCCCGTTGGCAAAGTCGCCGAACTGCGCCTCCCAGATGACTAAGGCGTTTGGGGATGCCGCGCTGTAACCATATTCGAATCCCAGTACCGCCTCTTCAGAAAGGATGGAATCGATCACCGTGAACGGCGCCTGGTTTTCCGAGAGGTGCTGGAGCGGAATGTATTCATCGCCGTTTCGCTGGTTGTGCAGGACCGCGTGGCGGTGGAAGAAGGTGCCTCGCCCGCTGTCCTGCCCGGAAAGCCGAACAGGGTATCCTTCGACCAGGAGGGTCGCATAGGCCATGATCTCGGCAAATCCCCAATCGATAGGGAGCGCACCCGAGGCCATCTTGAGTCGATCGTCGATGATCTTGGCGACGCGTGGATGCAGTTCGAACTCCTCGGGCAACTCGTTCATCCGCTGGCCGAGCTGCCGAATCCGCGCCGCCGGGACGGCCGTCTGGTAATCGTCCGTCCATTTCGCCTCACGGAATTTCGCCCAATTAACGCGATACTTGTTTTTCCGGCCCAGAACGATGTTGGGCGCCACCTGCCGTCCTGCCTCGAGCGCTTCCCGATACTCCTGCACCATCCGCTCAGCGTCGGCCGGCTGGATGATTCCCTGTCGGATCAGATGTTCGGCGTACACCTGGCGAGTGGTCGGATGCTTGCGAATTTTCTTGTACATCATCGGCTGGGTAGCGGCCGGCTCGTCCGCCTCGTTGTGGCCATGCCGGCGATAACAGACCAGGTCGATAATCACGTCCCGGTGGAACTCCATCCGGAATTGCACAGCCAACTGAACAATAAACGCAACCGCTTCGGGATCATCGCCGTTGACGTGGAAAATGGGGGCCTGGATCACCTTACCCACGTCCGTGCAGTACAACGCGGATCGCGCATCCAGCGGATGGCTCGTGGTGAACCCGATCCGGTTGTTTACCACGATATGGATTGTGCCACCGGTGCCGTATCCGCGGGTCTGCGAAAGGTTCATGGTCTCGTAGACGACGCCCTGGCCCGCAAAGGCCGCGTCGCCGTGGATCAGCACGCCCATTACCTTCGTGCGCGTGGAATCCTGGCGCTGGTCCTGCCGCGCGCGGACGGAGCCGCAAGTAACCGGATCAATAATTTCGAGGTGCGACGGATTAAACCCGAGGGCCAGATGCACCACGCCGCCGGGCGTCTGAACATCTGAAGAGAAGCCTTGGTGGTATTTGACGTCGCCGGTGTAATTGCCCTTCCACTTGTGCTTGCCTTCAAACTCCTCAAACAGCTCCTTGGGCGACTTACCCATGATGTTGACGAGGACGTTGAGGCGTCCGCGGTGGGCCATCCCGATCACGATCTCTTCCACGCCGTGTGTTCCCGCCCGTTGAATCAGTTCGTCCAGCGCCGTGATTAGCGATTCGCCGCCCTCGAGGGAGAATCTCTTCTGGCCCGAATATTTGGCGTGCAGATATTGCTCGAGCCCTTCGGCCGCCGTGATGCGCTCCAGAAGTCGTATCTTGAAATCCGCCGGATAATCGGGGTTGGTCCGCGTGCTCTCGAGCCGGGACTGGAGCCAGCGCTGCTCGTTCACGTCCACGATATGCATGAACTCGGCGCCGATGTGCTCGGTGTAGGTCTCGCGGAGCATCTCGATGATGTCGCGAAGCTTCATCTCCGCGCGACCGCCGAGATTGCCCGTGTTGAAGACCAGGTCGTAATCCGCTTCCCGCAACCCATGGAACGCCGGATCCAGGTCGGGTATATTCGGCAACCCGCGCAAATTAATCGGATCGACCTGTGCGCGATAATGGCCAAGAAGCCGGTATGCGTGAATCAATCTGAGCACCGCCGCCTGCTTGCGCGCCATGTCCGAACCGCCGGGAGGTGAAGCCGCCGGCGCGGCCCCCACGGGAACCGTCCTCAACCGCGCGCGGTCCAACATTCGGCGCCGAATTTCCTCTTCGGTCGGACTCTCCGCTGAGATGGCCTCGCGCCCATCCATCGCGGCAAAATAGGTCCGCCACGCCGGGGGCACGGAATTGGGATCCCTGAGAAAATCACGAAAAAGTTCTTCAACAAATGGCGTATTTGCAGCGTCTGGCACCGGAATGTTCATCGCAGGTACTCGAATGGATGGCAATTGATCACTAATAGAGTATGCCGGAATACGCCACGGCTTCAAGACTCATCCGATCTGGTGGGAGATGGGGCGGAGCCGCTCGAATACCTCACTTCGGTAATCCCCGGTCCAGGGGACTCTCTCAACCGGGAAGGCGTCGCTCAGGGTGAATGCAACATCATGGATCGGGGCCGCATCCAACAAAAGATTGGCGCGACATCGCCTTCACCTGAAAACAAGAAGCCCCGCGTTTGGCGGGGCTTCTTTTCAAGGGGATGAGTTCAACCCAATCAGGAACGGCGGCGCATAAATCGCACCGCGCCAACCAAAATCCCAACAGCCGCGAGTGCCACCGTAGAGGGCTCTGGCACTATGGACATGCTGTTGATGTATAAATTGAAAGCAGGCCCACCCACGGGGCCACCTGCATTCTGATTATACGCAAGAAATCCCGCGGCAGGAGCAGTAAGCGTACCTGACCAAGTAAAGCTGTTTCCGTCCCGCCTCGTAAGTTTTGCTGTGTAGTCGGTTGGGGTGGATCCGATGGTCACGGTAAAATTTAAACCTTCATCGCCGAATGGCACCGTCGTCGTGCCACTTGAGTTATAGTCGGTCCACCAATAATTTAACAATCCTCCGGTGAAGCCAACTGTCAACACCTCTTGTCCCATAGAATCGATGAGGGAAATGCTGATGTAGTTGGGGTCTCGCCCACCAGACGGCTCGATATACCCATTATCAAAGTCCACCGAGAAAACTTGGCCAGGCTCGAGATGACTAGGCGAGCCGGTAAAGTAACGACGTGCACTCGCAATGCTTCCACCGCTTGCATACAAACCCCATGAAACGGGTAGCATGACGCCCGTATCGATATCCGAATCGCTTGGGTTTCCACCGATGTTTCCGTTATCGAAACCATCTCCGTTCTGTGTCGAGTTCCAGACAAAAAAACCAAAAGTAGGACCTGCTCCCGATAACTGCCACGCGCCAAACCCTACGCCGCCATTCATACCATTCGTCCAGCTTGGCACCGGAACTGTGTAAATTGAATCGCTCGCGTCGTCTTGGGCATTATTGGCAGCACGTGCGGCCAAACTACCGCAAACACAGAATACTAGAATAAATGTAACTAGTCTCATATCACATTCCTCGGAATTTTTAAATAATGATACAGCGGCTTCCAATCCTTGTAAATATCTTTTGATATTACAAACGCATCCCGAGGAACGTCGCTCAGAGTCCGCTACTTGCTTGATTCGCCCTTATCCCCTCTCCTCAGCCTCCAGGCGAGTCCACCGCTTGCGTCAAAAATCTAGATCGGTCATCCGATAAATAGCGTCGCTCTCGATTCCGATGACTCCCCAATGAACATCCCAACGCCCCCGAGTTCGACGCCGTCAATCAGTTCTTCCCGTCGGATCCCCATGACATCCATCGACATTGTGCAGGCAACCAGTTTTACGCCCGAAACCCTTGCCTGTTCCATCAACTGAGACAGGCTGTGGACATTCTTTTTCGCCATGACGTGTTTCATCATGGCTGTGCCCAGTCCGAGCATGTTCATCTTGGATAGCTTCAGTTCATCCACACCCCGCGGCATCATCAGCCCAAACATCCGATCCAGCGCGCCCTTTTTTAGGGGGGGCGACTGGCTCTTCCGCAATATGTTCAGCCCCCAGAAGGTGAAGAACATCGTGACCTCCATGCCCATGGCGCGAGCGCCATTCGCGATCACAAAGGCGGCGAGCGCCTTGTCGAGATCGTCGCTGAAGACCACCATCGCCTGCTTTCTCGGCAACGCGGCCGTCGCGCTCGTTGCGGACGCCTTCGGCGCCCCTTTGCGAATCCGGGCGCGAACGACCGGCCCCTCCGCACGGATCTCAACCAACTCGTGGCCGTTTGCGCGGCACCACGCCGGACCGTCGGCCAGAAAGCCGGGGTCGGAGACGGTCACGTCCAGCTCGTCGCCGGGTGCGAGCGGCTGGATCGCGGCATTTAGCTTCAGCACTGGTCCAGGGCACTGCAACCCGGAGCAATCGACAGAAAACACTCTCCCCGTCAAGGCTTGCGGTGGCGGCGGCGCGGAGGCTTTGGCGGACAAAGCGGGCTCCACATAATGTTCTTCCGCCCTGCGCATTTCGGAATCATCGAGGGAACCTCGGTGCCAGGCGCGGAAGGTATCGAACCCGCCTGCTAGCGTGCGGACGTGGAAGCCGCGCTGGCGCAGCGCGCGGGAAGCGAGATAGCTCCGAAATCCGACCTTGCAATACACATAGATAGGTTTGGTCCGCGGCAACTCTACTGCACGAGACCGCAATTCCGGTAGGGGAATATTTATTGCACCCGGGACATGGCCCAGCTCGTATTCCGAAGGGCTCCGAACATCGAGAATAACTCCGTCACCCGTTTTCTCCGGAAACTCCTCCGGATACCAAAGGTCCAGATCGCCGCGCAGGACGTTCGACGCGACAAACCCGACCATATTGACCGGATCTTTGGCCGAACCAAACTGCGGCGCATAGGCAAGCTCCAGGTGCTCGAGGTCGAAGACCGTCAAGCCGGCCTGCATCGCGGTCGCCAGTACGTCGAGCCGCTTATCGACGCCCTCAAATCCGACAACTTGCGCCCCCAGAATCTTTCCTGTTTCCGGCGCGAACAGCACCTTGATGTGCATCGGCGCCGCGCCCGGGTAATAGCCCGCATGATGGCCAGGGTGGATGTACACCTTGCGATACGGAATTTTTTGGCGCTTCAGCGTCTTTTCGTTAGCGCCTGCACTGCCAGCGGCCATATCGAACACCTTCACGATGGAGGTGCCGATTGCACCGATCCACTTTGTCGGTCGGCCGGCGAGATTGTCAGCAATCACGCGTCCCTGCCGATTGGCGGGCCCCGCCAGCGGGATCAGCCATGAGCCGCCCAAAATGCGGTGCGGCGTCTCCACCGCATCGCCGGCAGCGTAGATGTCTGGGTCGGAGGTGCGCAGATACTCATCGACTCTGATGCCTCCGTGCGGCCCGAGTTCAAGCCCGGCTGCGCGGGCCAGCTCGACATCGGGACGCACGCCCGCTGACAACATGACAAAATCCGACTCGATCGTGGTACCATTATGAAGTTCCGTCCGCACCCGACCGCCGCCGGCATCCCGGAACGCCGCGGCCGCGGTGCCCAGATGAAGCCGGACGCCGTGCGCGCGCATATGCTCCTCGAGCGGCCACGCCATCTCCGGGTCGATTGGCGGCAACACTTGGGGCAGCATTTCGACGAGATCCACTTCCAATCCCCGCGCCTTCAGGCTCTCGGCCATCTCGACCCCGATGTAGCCGCCCCCGATAATCACCGCGGATTTTGCGCCCGCGTCGACCTTGGCCTTGATCGCGTCGGTATCGGGGACATTCCGCAACACCAAAATGGAGGGGTGATCGATTCCGGGCAGTGTCGGCCGCAAGGGTAGCGCCCCGGGACATAAGACGAGTTTGTCATACGATTCATGGTAAACCCGCCCGCTCGTGGTCTCCCGAACTTCCACGCGCCGGGTCTTGCGGTCGATCGCCAGAACCTCATGGCCTGTTCGGACGTCCAGATCCAGCGATGCCTTCAAGGAGGCCGGCGTCTGCAAGAGAAGCTGGCTTCGCTCCCGGATGATACCCCCTATATAGTAGGGCAGCCCGCAGTTGGCAAAGGACACATACGGGCTCCGCTCGAGCACCACGATCTGCGCTTGCTCATCCAGCCTGCGCAGACGCGCCGCGGCCGACATTCCGGCCGCCACTCCACCCACGATCAGAACCTTCATGGATCTCTCCTTCACTTCAGCGGGCGCCGGCGCGCGGGGCATGCGCGAACCAATAACGGGCATATCACTACATGTACATTCTGCCGTTGAACCGCCCGCTCTTTGAAATCATACTTTCTATTAGAGGTGTTTCATGGACCGATGGTTCCCATTTTTTGCGATCTTTATGACTGCGTTCGCGTCGCTCGCGGCGCAACTTGAGGAGCGCGAGGTCGAATATTCCGATGGCTCATCGACGCTTCGGGGGTTTTTGGCCTATGACGCGTCCCGCGAAGGGCTCCGCCCCGGCGTCCTTGTGGTGCACGAGTGGTGGGGCCTCAACGAATATGCTCGAAGCCGCGCACGTGAACTTGCGAAGGAAGGGTATGTGGCGTTGGCCGTGGATATGTACGGCGATGGCAAAACCGCAGCCCATCCAAATGAGGCGGGCGCCTTCGCATCGGAAGTGCTGAAAAACAAGCGGACCGCCGTCTCGCGATTCCGCGCCGCCCGGGCTTTTCTCGAACAGCAAACCGTGACGGATCCCGCCCGGATCGCGGCCATCGGCTACTGCTTCGGGGGAGCGGTGGTGCTCCATATGGCCCGAATCGGCGAAGACCTCAAAGCCGCGGCCTCCTTCCACGGCAGCCTCGCCACGGACACGCCGGCGCGAGCGGGTGAAGTGCGCGCACGCGTGCTGGTCTATCACGGAGGCGCCGACCCGCTCATCCCGCAACGAGACCTCGAAGCCTTTGAACGGGAGATGCGACAGGCCGGCGCGGACTACCGGTTGACCGTCTACCCCGGCGCCAAACACAGCTTCACTGTTCCAGATGCCGATGCGAAAGCTGCCGAATTCGGCCTGCCCATTGCCTATGATCCGGCGGCCGACGCTGCCTCGTGGGCCGATCTGCTCGCCCATCTGCGGGAGGTCTTCGGCATCGGAACCTCCGCAGCCGAAAATCCGGCCCCGTCGGAAAATCCTGCGCCGGGCGGTTGACAGACGGACACCGACTCTGTTAGCTTCCTCGGCTTTGCTTATTGGACAACCCCTGCATGAAATCTACAGCCGTTCATCCGAAAGACGTGGTTCGGAAGTGGTACGTCGTGGACGCCGCGGATAAACCGGCGGGCCGCCTCGCTGTCCGGATCGCCGAGGTCTTGAGGGGCAAGGACCAGCCAACCTTCACCCCCCACGTGGACATGGGCAACTTCGTGGTCGTCGTCAACGCCGAGAAGGTCAAACTGACGGGCTCCAAAGAAGATCAGAAAATTTACAAAAATTATTCCGGCTACCCGAGCGGCCTCAAGCTCCGGCCGGCCCGCGTGATCCGCTCGACGCATCCTGAGCGCATCATCATGCAGGCCGTCAAGGGAATGCTTCCGAAAAACAAGCTGGCACGAATTTACATGACTCGGTTGCGCGTTTACGCCGGGGACAAACATCCGCACGCAGCGCAAAAACCCGAGCCGCTCGTTGTCTGAGGGAGGTCTGCTCGTGGCACATAAACCCAACGAATACTCCGCAACGGGACGCCGCAAAACCTCCGTCGCGCGCGTCCGCATTCGGCAGGGCGAGGGCAAACTCACAGTAAATGGTCGCGACGCGGCCGAGTATTTTCCGGTCGAATCCCTGCGCAGTCAGATCGACCAGCCGTTCAAAGTCACGGGAACCGAGCGTAAATTCGATGTCGTCGCTTCTGTCCGCGGCGGAGGGCTAAGCGGGCAGGCAGGGGCCATCCGGCTGGGCATCGCGCGCGCCCTCACCCTCGTGGACATTAACCTGCGCCCCGCCCTAAAGGAAGCCGGCCTGCTCACGCGGGATCCTCGCATGAAGGAACGCAAGAAGAGCGGCCAGCCTGGCGCCCGCAAACGGTTCCAGTTTTCCAAGCGCTAAATCAAGCTTGCTCCATTTGGCTAAAGCCCCGTATGTCTCCCGCATAC
Organism: Kiritimatiellia bacterium; assembly: GCA_025054615.1. Taxonomy (NCBI): domain Bacteria; kingdom Pseudomonadati; phylum Kiritimatiellota; class Kiritimatiellia; species Kiritimatiellia bacterium. The sequence continues at coordinate 164,466 of JANWZO010000003.1, read as the reverse complement.
GGGGCTTTCTTGCATGGCGAAATTGAACCTCGAACTGATCGATGATGTCGTGCTCCCGCAGGGCTTTCGCGGGGCCGGCATCGCCGCCGGCATCAAGCGGAGCGGCAAACGGGATCTGATGTTGGTTGTCTCCGACCGGCCGTGCGCGTGCGCCGGCGTATTCACCACCAATCAAGTCAAGGCGGCTCCGGTCAAGCTCGACCAAGCCATCGTTCGGCGAGGCCGCGCACGCGCAATCATCGCGAACAGCGGAAATGCCAATGCATGTACCGGCGCGCAAGGCCTTCGCGACGCGACGGCGATGGCCTCTCTGACGGCCTCTCTGCTCGGGATCCCCGCCGGCGAAGTCCTCGTCTGCTCCACAGGCGCCATCGGCAAACCGCTGCCGATGAACACCATCTCCGCCGGCATTCGGTCGATCGTGCCGTGCCTATCCGCAGACGGAGGCCGCGACGCCGCCGAGGCGATCATGACGACCGATACTCGAAAAAAAACGGCCACCGTCCGACTGGTCATCGATAATAAACCCGTCGTGCTCACGGCTTTCGCGAAGGGCGCTGGCATGATCGAGCCCCACATGGCCACGATGCTCGGGTTCTTCTTCACCGATGCGGCGGTGGAGCGGCGCGCGTTGCAGCGCGCGCTCAAGTCCGCGGTGGACAAGTCGTTCAACCGAATTACGGTGGACGGCGACATGTCCACCAACGACACGTGCCTGCTGCTCGCTAATGGCGCGGCGGGGAATCGCGCGCTGTCGCCGAACCATCGCGCGTGGGGCGCTTTCGTCGAGGCGTTGGACGCGGTCGCGCTGAATCTCGCCAAACGCATCGCGCGCGACGGCGAAGGCGCGACCAAACTCATCACCGTGCGCGTCGAAGGGGCGCGGAACGACCGCGAGGCGGATGCCGCCGCGCGCGCCGTGGCGAATTCGCTGCTCGTGAAGACCTGCTGGCACGGCGATTACCCGAACTGGGGGCGCATCATGGACGCCATCGGCTATTCCGCGGCAAAGGTGAACCCGTCGAACGTGGACATTTACTACGACGACCTCGCCGCGGTCCGGCGCGGCGTCGCGGCGAAGACGCCGCTGGACGCGCTCAGCCGAGTCCAGCAGCAGGAGGAGTTCACCGTGACCATTCGCCTGCATATGGGCCGTGGCCGCGCCCACGTGTACACGTGCGACATTTCCGAGGAATACGTCGGCATCAACGTCGATTACATCAAAATGCCCGACGGCCGCGAGCCGACCTGATTTGCAAACATGGCCGCACCCGCGACCCAGGTCCCGACATGACACCGGCAATGCCCGCTGGCGACTCAGGACGAATCGCCGCTGGTTCCCGAAAACTTCTTCGAGAAACGCGCTTCGAGCCGGCGGCCGGCGGTCCAGGCGCGTCCGATGTGCGCGACAGTCGCCCACGCGATTCGCTGCGCGACCCCGGGGAGCAGCGACTTCCGGATTGCGCGAAGGGGGTCGAATACCTCACGTTGGGCGCCGTATAGGACAGGTAAGCGAACATGCAATCCATGATCGAAAAGGCGAATGTCCTCATTGAGGCGCTGCCCTACATCCAAAAATTTCGCGGCGAGATCGTCGTTGTCAAAGTCGGCGGCTCGACGATGGAAGAAAAAGCCGGCGTCGAAAAAGTCCTCACCGATATCGCCTTCATGGCGTGCGTCGGTCTGCGGCCCGTCGTCGTGCATGGCGGCGGCAAGGCCATTTCACGGGCGATGAAGGAGCAGGGGCTGCCCGCCCAATTCGTAAAGGGCCTGCGCGTCACGGACGAGGCCGCCATCGAAATCGTCGAGCGCGTGCTCAACCGCGAGGTGAACCCAGAACTGGTCCAGACCCTGGAAAAGCTCGGCTGCACTGCGCGCGGCATTCACGGGGAGGACATCCTCACCGTCGTCAAACATACGGAGATCGACCCGCAAACCGGCGAGACGCTCGACTGGGGCTACGTCGGCGATGTCGTCGAAGTGGATGACGAGCCGATCCTTGCCTATCTGCATTCACACATCGTGCCCGTCATCACCCCGCTCGGCCGCGGTGAGGATGGAAAACTGTACAACATCAACGCAGACGACGCCGCCTCCGCGATCGCGCAAACCTTGAAAGCCCGTAAATTGGTGTATCTTTCCGATGTGCCGGGGCTGCTGCGCGATCCGGAAGACCGATCCACGCTGATCTCCACGCTCAAATGCGCCGATGTGGACAAGCTCATTGCGCAGGGCGTGATCAGCGGCGGAATGATTCCGAAGGTGCAGGGCGCGGTGAAAGCGATCAAGGCCGGCGTTCGTAAGGTCCACTTCATCGACGCCGCCCTGCCGCATTCGCTGCTCTTGGAGCTCTTCACCGACAAAGGCGTCGGGACGGAAATCGTCAGGAAGTAGCCGGCCGAAATTTCCATGCCCTGTAAAAAATTTTTTTGCGGCTTCCATGGTCTGTAATTTCCACACGATGTAAACCTTCTCCGTCGCATGGACCCCGTTGCGCTTCACAAGCAGTACATCGTCAACACGTACTCGCCGAATCTTGTGCTCACGCGGGGCAGCGGCTGCCGCGTTTGGGACGCCGAGGGCCGCGAATATCTCGATTTTTTGGGCGGGATCGCCGTGATTCAGGTGGGCCATTGCCATCCGCGGCTCGTCGAAGCGATCCAGCGACAGGCGGCGCGGCTGATGCACGTTTCGAACCTGTATTACAACGAAAATGCACCGCGTCTGGCGGCCAAACTCGTCGAAAAATTTGGCGCGCCGGGCCGAGTGTTTTTCTGCAATTCGGGCGCCGAGGCGAATGAAGGCTTGATCAAGCTGGCGCGACTTTGGGGCTCAGCGAGTGGCCGCCACGAAATCATCACGATGCGCAACTCGTTCCACGGCCGAACCCTCGCCGCGATCACCGCGACGGGCCAGACCAAATACCAAAAGGGGTTCGAGCCGCTGCCGCCGGGCTTCGTGTACGCGGAGTACAACAACCTCGCGTCCGTCCGATCGGCGGTCAACGAGAAAACTGTCGCGATCCTCGTCGAGGCCGTGCAGGGCGAAGGCGGAATCGTGCCGGCCACGGCGGAATTCATGCAGGGACTGCGCGCGCTTTGCGATGAATTCAACCTGCTGCTTTTTTGCGACGAAGTCCAATGCGGCATGGGGCGCACCGGCCACTGGTTCGGGTTCCAGGCCTATGGCGTCCAGGCAGACGGCTGCTCGCTCGCCAAAGGGCTGGGCGGCGGCCTTCCGATCGGGGCGTTCATCGCTGGCCCCAAGGTCGCCGAGGTGTTTCAACCCGGCCACCACGCGAGCACGTTTGGCGGGAATCCCGTCGCGTGCGCAGCCGCTCTGGCGGTGATCCAGATCATCGAGGATGAGCGTTTGCTTGAAAACGCGGCGCAGCTCGGCGAATTCATGATGCGCGAGCTGCGCGCGCTGGCCGCGCAATTTCCATGGATGCGCGATGTGCGTGGAAAGGGGCTGATGATCGGCCTTGTGCTCGATCACCCCGCCAAGGCCTTCGAGAAAGCCCTCCTGGCCAATGGCCTCATCACCATCGCCACGGCGGAACACGTGATCCGCATGCTGCCGCCGTTGAACATCACGAGGGATGATGCCCTTGCGGCACTGCGGATCATTGCGGAGACGGCCCGAAATTATTCGCCGTAGACGCGGCGCCCAGCCCCGCGGTTTTTTACAGCGGCCGCGATTTTTGATAAGAATGCCCGCCCATGCATGACGCCAAAGAGGCTCGGACCCGGCTCGCTCACGCGAGGCGAATCGTCGTGAAAATCGGCAGCCGCGTGCTCGTCCAGCGCACGGGTCGGCCCGATGTCCGCCGGATGCGGGAGCTGGTGCGACAAATCGCTGGCCTGCATAAGGCAGGCCGCGACGTCGTTGTCGTGTCCTCCGGCGCAATCGGCAGCGGCATCGAGGCGCTAGGTTGGCGGAAGCGGCCAACTTCCTTGAAATTGCTGCAGATGGCGGCCGCCGTAGGGCAGTCCCGCCTGATGGCCCGTTATGACGAGCTCTTCGGCGCACATGATATCCGGATCGGCCAGCTCTTGCTGACCCACGAGGATCTTCGCCACCGGACCCGGCACCTCAACGCGCACGAGACCATGCAGACACTGTTGGAGCATCGTGTCGTGCCGATTGTGAATGAGAACGACGTCGTTGCGGTCGATGAAATCAAATTCGGCGACAATGACCTGCTTGCAGCGCTGACCGCCTTGCTCGTTCAGGCGGACGCCTTGGTGCTGCTGACGACGGTCGACGGGTTCCGCGCGCCCGTCACGGCCGGGCGAACGCGACGCGTTCCCGTTCTGGCGGGGGTGAGCGAGAAGGAGCTTTCGATGGCCCTCGGCAAGGGCAGCCAGTTGTCCACCGGCGGGATGGCGAGCAAACTGCAATCCGCCGGTATGGTAGCGGAAAACGGGATCCCGGTGGTCATCGCAAACGGCCGCAGCGACGGAGTACTTGAACGTCTGATTCGTGGAGAGGACGTTGGGACGATCATCCTCCCCTCCTCGGATCCCAATCCGCTCTCGCGACGCGAGCGGTGGATCGCGCTGTTCCACCGGCCGAAGGGCTCACTGGTGGTGGACGACGGCGCTCGCGAGGCGGTAGAAACCCGCGGGAAGAGCCTGCTGCCGGTCGGCATCCGCGCGGTCGAGGGGAATTTTGACGCGGGGGCGGTCGTCAACCTCAAGGCGGGGGATGGCTCGATTTTCGGGCGGGGTCTCAGTAATTTTTCGAGCACGGAAATTCGGTTGATGAAAGGGAAACGGTCGGACGAATTGGAGGCCGTGCTGGGCGCGTCAGAGTCGCCGGTGGTGGTACATCGCGATAACATGGTTTTCCGCAAAAAGGAAGCCCCCGCGACCGTGGGGGCCGGAAACTGATCCAAAGGGCCCGCCGGGAAACCTAACCGGCGGAGCTGCCCGAGAAGGGATGGTGCCGTATGACGCTTCATGAACAGATGGTGGAGATGGGACGCCGCGCCATTTCGGCGGCACGGAAACTCGCGCAACTTTCCTGCAAAAAGAAGAACGCCATCCTCGAAGCGATGGCCGAGGAGTTGGACGCGCGTCGCGCCGAAATCAAGGCGGCGAACGAGCGGGATATGGAGGCCGGCCGAGCCGCTGGCCTTTCCGCCGCGATGCTCGACCGGCTTCTGCTCACCGACAGTCGGATCGACGCGATGATCAAGGGCATCCGTGATGTCGTGGGCCTCAAGGACCCCGTCGGCCAGGTGATCAGCAAATGGATGCGCCCCAACGGGCTGGAGATCCGCAAGGTCCGCGTGCCGATCGGCGTCATCGCCATCATTTACGAATCCCGTCCGAACGTCACGGTGGATTCCGCGATTTTGTGCATCAAGACGGGCAACGCCGTTATTCTGCGGGGCGGCAAGGAGGCCGTTCATTCCAACAAGGCTCTAGCCGACGCTCTCCAGGCGGGCGGCGCCTCGAAGGGCCTGCCGGAATACGCCATTCAACTGGTCGGCACGACGGATCGCGAAGCGATCCGCGAGCTGGTCCAACTGGAAGGGATGGTGGACCTGGCGATTCCGCGCGGTGGCGAGGGCCTGATTCGGGCGGTCGCCGAGCACGCGCGGGTGCCGGTGATCAAACACTACAAGGGAATTTGTTACGTCTATGTGCACGAATCGGCGGACCGGGAGATGGCCCTCAAGGTTGTTGAAAACGCGAAGTGCCAGCGCCCCGGGGTTTGCAACGCCGCCGAACACGTCCTCATCGATGCCTCGATCGCGCGCGAGTTCCTGCCGGCGCTTGTTGAGATGCTGCGCGCGCGCAAGGTCGAACTCCGCGGCGACGAAGCTGCGCGAGCCATTGTTCCGGACCTGAAGCCCGCAACGGACGCCGATTGGGACACCGAATACCTCGACCTGATCATGGGCGTCAAAATCGTCCAAGGGCTGGACGAGGCGATCGACTTTATCAACGCGCATGGGTCGCACCACTCCGACGCAATCCTGGCGAGCGACCCCGCTGCCCAGCGCGAATTCACGGATCGCGTCGATTCAGCGGCGGTCTATGTGAACGCGTCCACGCGCTTCACCGACGGCGGCGAGTTTGGGATGGGCGCGGAAATCGGAATCAGCACCGACAAACTACACGCCCGCGGGCCGATGGGGTTGGAGGAGCTGACAACGTATAAGTACATCATCCACGGCTCGGGCCAGGTTCGAACCTGACCGGCAGTTCCCCCGTTTCGGGAGCCGCGCCTGGGTCGTAGTAGCGGTAGAGGGCACCGGCATGGTTGCGGATGACGAGGTCGGCGCCCTGCCGGCCCACGACATACGAGGGAGTCAGCGGCACCTTCCCCCCGCCACCGGGGGCGTCCACCATGTAGGTCGGCACGGCATAGCCCGACGTGTGGCCGTGCAGGGCGCGGATGATCTCGAGGCCTGCCTGAATCGGCGTGCGGAATTGCATCGACCCGACAATCGCATCGCACTGATGCAGGTAGTACGGGCGAACCCGCATGCGGAGCTGGCCCTGGCAGAGACGCCGCATCGTCTCAGGATCGTCGTTGATTCCCTTCAGCAGGACCATCTGACCGCCCAACGGGATTCCCGCGTCGGCCAGCCGCTCACAGGCGCGAGCGGTTTCCGGCGTCAGTTCCTCGGGGTGGATGAAGTGGATGCTGATGAACAGGGGGTGAAACCGCCTCAGCGTACGGCAGAGGGCAGGGGTGATCCGCATCGGCAAGACCGCCGGCACCTTGGTCCCGATCCGGATGATCTCCACATGACGGATGGCGCGCAGGCGCTCGAGCAGCCAGGCTAGCCGTTCGTCGGACAGGATCAGCGGATCGCCTCCCGAAAGGAGGACATCGCGTACTTCCGCATGCGCACGAATATAGGCGAGGGCCTCCTCCCACATCGCCGCATTCGGGATGAAGGTTCCCTGCCCGACAAGCCGAGACCGCATGCAATATCGGCAATACGTCGCGCAAAAGTCGGTGACAAGAAAAAGGACTTTGTCGGGATAGGTGTGAATGAGGCCCGGCGCGACTCGATGCCTTTCCTCGCCGAGAGGGTCGTCATATTCGCCAGGGTACCGCTGGAATTCCGCAAGCGAGGGTATTTTCGTCCGGCGCAGCGGATGGGCGGGATCGACCGGGTCAATCAGGCTCGCATAGTACGGCGTGATTCCTAGCGGCAGGCGATTCAGCCTCCGGACGGCCTCTCTCTCCTCTTCGGTCAGGCGGAAGATGCGCTCAAGTCCTTCGAGGTCCGTGATCCGGTGCCGCAACTGCCAACGCCAATCGTTCCAATCGGTGAGTGTGGCGGAAGGGTAAAAGCGCCGGCGGAATGCGGCGCGGCGCCGGCTGGTCGTCAAGTTCATGTTGGATTCTGCACCGCTGCGCGAATCGGACCTCCCGTCTCGCGGCCGCGCCCGAGGTGGCGCAGGACCATTTCCGCAACAGTCATGCCGATGCTCAGCGAGGATGTCGCTGCCGGCGACGGGGCGTTGAGCACATGGACCATGCGCTCCGCCTCCACGATGTGGAAATCGTCGACGAGTCGGCCATCGGGCGCTACGGCCTGCGCGCGGACCCCCGCGCCAGCGGGGACGAGGTGCTCCTCGCGGATCTCCGGCATGAGCCGCTGCAGCGCCCGGACAAATGCTTTCTTGCTAAAGGATCGGTGGAACTCGCCGAGGCCGGTGCGCCAATATCGGCCCGCCATGCGCCAGAATCCGCCGTAGGTGGCGAGGTCCACGCTGTCGCGCAAGGAAACATCCAGTCTGCGGTAGCCTTCGCGCTTGAACGCGAGCACGGCGTTCGGTCCCGCCTCAACTTTACCGTTGATCATCCGCGTGAAATGGACGCCCAAAAATGGGAACCGTGGATCAGGAACGGGATAGATCAGGTTGCGGACAAGTTGTCGTTGGTCGGGGACCAGCTCGTAATATTCGCCGCGAAAAGGGACGATCTGCACGCCGGGATCAACGCCGCACAGCCGCGCGACACGGTCCGATTGCAAACCGCCGCAGTTCACCAGCACATCCGCCCGGATCGGTCCCTGTGTAGTTTCCGCCACCAGCCGGCCGTCCGCCCGCTTGGCGCCCAGAAATCGGCAGCGCGTTCGCACCTCGGACCCCTGCTCCAGAATCAGCTCGGCCATCTTGATCGCCACCGCGCGGAAGTCAACGATGCCGGTCTGAGGAATGAACAATGCCGCAACGCCCGCGGCGTGTGGTTCGATCTCCCGGAGTTCTTCGGGCCCCAGCCTTCGAATCCCATCGAGCCCATTCGCTCGGCCGCGCCGCTCAAGCTCCTCGAGCGCGGGGAGTTCGGCCGAGTCAACGGCGACGACCACCTTGCCGCACCGCTCATGCGGTATGCCGTATTCCGCGCAGAAACGGTACATGGCCTCCCGGCCCCTGGTGCAGTTCTGCGCCTTCAGCGAACCAGGCTTGTAGTAAAGGCCGGAGTGTATCACTCCGCTGTTGTGACCCGTCTGGTGGGCGGCCAGCTCGGATTCGGCCTCGGCGACCACCACGCGGAGTCCCGGCCTAGCGGCAAGCGCCAATCCGGTTGCCAACCCCACGATGCCGCCGCCAATAATCAAAACTGCAGGCATGTTGGAGGGTGAAAACGCTTCAGCACTGTAGCTCAATCCGTCGGTACGTCCAGCGCTCAATCGTCCGCGGAAGCCGCCCGGCGGCCGGACAAATCGATTGCGAAACCTGTCGTTCGCCATAAACTTCCCGCGATGGATCCCGACGAAGAGAACGAGAGAATGGTGCCGATTCACGAGGCGGAAACGGCAGTGGACAGCTTCGTTCTCCACGCGGAAACGCGACCGGAGACTAGCTCGGCGCCGGGGGCGGAGCCCACCCAGCCGATGGCGCAGCCCTCCGGCAAGGGGATGTCGCAATTGGTCTCGAATTACCGCGCCATTGTTCAGGCGCGCGCGATCTACTACCCCGTCGCCTACCGGTTCACGAAGGAACTCGGCCGCGGAAGGCAGGGGATCGTGTTCCTTGGCTTGCGGCAGGGCGCCCGAGGCTGCATTACCCGACATGCGATCAAGGTCTTTGATCCGGGGATTTACCCGAACGCAAAAAAATATTGGACCGACATGGGCCGAATTGCGGCCCAAACCTCAAAACTTCAGCTTGTCAAAAGCCCCAATTTGGTCGCCCCGGACATTTACGAGGAGTACAACGGGATCGGATACGTCCAAATGGAGCGTGTCGACGGCGTGGGGCTGCGCTACCTGCTGGACGGGCAGCATCTGGCCCGCGCCCGCCGGAACAGCACGGACCAAGAGTGGAATACCTTCACCGACGTGATCTTCCGCCTCGAGCGGAACCGCATCGCGATCCAGCCGGGCGTGGCCATTTACATCATGCGACGCGTGTTGCGCGGCCTCGAAACGCTGCACGACCTCGGGTTCGTCCATTGTGACGTCAAACCTTCGAACATCATGATCGACCGTCTCGGCTACGTAAAACTGATCGATTACGGTCGCGCGAACACGGTCAATGAGAAGCTTTCTTTCCTGCTCGGTACACCGCTGTTCATGGCACCCGAGATGCACCGCCGGGAGACGGCGCTCCCCCAATCGGATATTTATGCGGTGGGGCTGGTCGGTCTCGAAATGCTGCGCGGGCAACCGTTGCTTGACGCCACGACGACGTCGGAAGCGGACATGCTGAATTACAAAATGTCGCTTTGTGATCGCCTCCCCGACCTGCTCCCGGAATACGTCCGGCGCAATGCGGAATTTGTGGATGTGATGCGCCGATTTCTGAACCCCGACCCCCGCAAGCGATTTGCAACGGCTCAGGAAGCGGAATCGGGCCCGAGGGGCCTCATTCTCGTTCACAAGCAGCTTGCGTTGGCCGGGCAAGATACAGAATATGGGCGCGAATTAGAGGGATATTTGGCCAAGTTGGTCGATCCCCGTACGGGTCAGGTGGAAACGGAAGAGACCATGGCCGTCCCTGGAGAGACATAACGCGGTAAGAGAAGGAAAACGAATGAACGTATTGCATGTGATTGCCAACCCAAGGCCAATCGAAGAGTCCGTGTCGAAACAACTGGCAGCGGCGTTTTTCGCTACCCTGCTGGAAAAGAATCCGGACGTGATCGTCAACAATGTGGATCTTTACCAGGACCCGCCTCCCTACCTGTCCCTGCAGGCTTATCGTCGGCTGTACACGCCGCTGACGGACCCCGGATACAAACCTTCGAAAGATGAAGAAGACGCGATCGCGTATGCGAAAGCCCAGGCGGAGGCGTTGCGGCAGGCCGATGTGCTCGTTTTGACCATGCCGATGTGGGTAGGCGGACCGCCCGCCATCATGAAAGCCTGGCTCGACCAGGTAATCCAACCGGGGCTCCTCTACACCATCGAAAACGGGTCGGTGAAACCGATGCACCAGCTTCGGAAGGTCATCCTGCTGGTCGCTTCCGGCGATGTGTACAAGGAAAGTGACGACCGCGACGGCCTGACCCCCATCATTCGCAATTCCTTCGGTTCTCTCGGTGTTGACGACATTGAGGTGGCCTGGGCCGACGGGCAGGACCCGCAATTCCATGCCGACGGCGCCGAGCGCAAACAGGCGGCGATCGAAATGGCCCAGGAAATCGCTGAAGATATTGCGGCCGCAGTTTGAACGGCTTGCCAACTCATGGTTGCCGTGTTCCGCTCGCTCCCGGCGGCCAAGTTGTTCCTCAACGGCGGCGATTCGGCGGTTGGACACTCGGCTTAGGCCTAATCGTTTGGGGATATGGCCTCAATTCCCATTCGTTTGGGAACCGCCGAATAGCCTCGAAGCGCTCCTGCGGCGTTTCGATGACAAAACCGTCCATCCGACGAGTGATCCGGATATTTCCCTGGAGCGTGGAAATGTCATAGCCCATAGCGGTCTTATACGGCCGGCCGTCGAACAGTGCGGCAAAAGGGGCGACCTCCTCCGGCGCATTCTGCGCCTTCCACCGAGACAGAAAACGGGTGGTTGATGGCAACTTCGCAGTCCACCCGTCCCGATGCTCCCGGATCCAGCCCGGCGCGTAATATGATTCGTCCGCCGCGCGGATCGGTTGCGGGATCGGCCCCACGAACGCAGCAGCGGAGACCAGTATGAAGAAGAGCCGGGATTTCATGGCGTCGTTTTTCCTATCACTTTACCCCAAAACCGCATCTCGACACAGCGTTTTTCGCGGACAGCAAAGTCTTGCATCACAACTGCTCGCGGTGTTAGCTTGAAAACTCCCTTTGGGGCGGTAGCTCATCTGGTAGAGCGCCTCGTTCGCAACGAGGAGGTAGAGGGTTCGAGTCCCTTCCGCTCCACCATCCGCCGCGGATCACTTTTAGTATCGCGGTCCGCCCGCGAAGGCAAACCGCCCCGGCAAGAGGGCCCCTCCAGTCCTTATTGCAGCGCTCATCCTCTCATGCGTGCGAGGCCGAGTTTGTCCTTCCATTAAGGCGGCCTAGGCGGATCCGTAATGTTCCTCGATCCACCTTCGGTACTCTCCGGAGCGAACGCGGTTCACCCATTCCCGATTCTCAAGATACCACAGCACAGTTTTCCGCAAACCGGTGTCGAACGACTCCTCCGGTTTCCACCCCAGTTCCATCTCGGCTTTCGTGCAATCGATGGCGTACCGTCGGTCATGGCCCGGCCGGTCCTTGACGAACGTGATTAGCGAATCGCGGGGCTTTCCGGAGGGAATCGGCGGGGCAAGCTCGTCCAGCAGCGAGCAGATCTTCCGAACCACTTCAATGTTTCGCATTTCGTTTCGGCCGCCGATGTTGTAGGTCTGACCCCGGCGCCCGCGCGTCATGACGGCCCACACCGCCGCCGCGTGGTCGCGCACATACAGCCAATCGCGGACATGAAGGCCGTCGCCATATACCGGAAGCGGCTTGCCCTCGAGCGCGTTGAGGATCATCAACGGGATTAATTTTTCGGGAAATTGATACGGGCCGTAGTTGTTGGAACAGTTGGAAATCGTCACGGGCAGTCCATAGGTGTGGTGATAGGCCCGAACCAGATGGTCGGACGCGGCCTTGGAGGCTGAATAGGGGCTGTTCGGCCTGTAGGGGGTCTCCTCTGTAAAAAATCCCGATTCGCCGAGGGACCCAAAGACCTCGTCGGTGCTGACGTGGTGAAACAACTGGATGCGGTCTTTCCGGGCGCGGGCCGCTTGTAGCAACACGTAGGTTCCTACGATGTTCGTTTGGATGAAGTCGTCCGGCCTGACGATGGACCGGTCCACATGGGATTCGGCGGCGAAGTGGCAGACCGCATCGATGCCGTATTCATCGAACACGCGCGCGATCGCAGACGCATCGCAGATATCGGCGCGAATGAATACGTATCGGTCCCCCGCGCGCGCGGCCACGTCCGCAAGGCTCTCGAGATTGCCGGCGTAGGTCAGCTTGTCGACGTTGATCACCCGGCCGCGATATCCGGACTCCTCAAAGAGGTATCGAATGAAGTTGCAGCCGATGAAACCGCAGCCGCCGGTCACAAGAAGGTTTTCCATGTTCGCGAGTGTAAGCGCCCGCCAGTCGGTTCCAATGTCAAAAACCCCTGCCCCTCCTTAGGGCGGATTGTTTTCGACCCAGCGAACCGCTTCGCGGACCAGTTGGGCAGTGTCCGCGCAGCCGAGCTTCCGCTTGATGCTGGCTCGGTGAACCTCAACAGTGCGGGCGCTCAATCCAAATTTTTCGGCAATCTTTCGGGTGGTCATGCCCTCGCCGACGCAGCGGAAAATTTCGCGCTCGCGGTCGGTGAGACTTTCGATCCCCGACTCCGGCCGAGCCTGCCCGGGACCTGCAACGGCCTGCTTGAGTAACCGCGCAGCCACGTCGGGGCTCGCGTAAATGTCTCCGCTGAACACCTTGCGAAGCGCATCCACCAACACCTCATCCGCATTCTCCTTCATCACGTAACCGCGTGCGCCGGCTCGGAGGGCGCGCTCCGCGTACTCCATTTCATCGTGCATCGAAAGCACAATGCAGGGCAGATCCGGCTTTTTCCTGAGCAGCTCCCGGATCAAATCGAGGCCGCTGCCGTCCTTCAGCGCCAGATCGATGATGGCCGCGTCGATTTTGCCCGGCTCAAATTTGGCCAACGCCTCCGCGCAGCCCGCCGCCTCCGCGGCGATCGCATACTCGGGGTGGCGAGCCAATAGCATTGCCAGGCCCTGCCGCACGATGGCGTGATCATCCACAACCAGCAGCCGCTTTTTCGTAGTTTTTGTCACGGTGCTGAATTGTAGCGAAAGCTTGCGGGGCTTGACAAATCGGCGCGCCGCGCCTACGCGGGAAACCCGGGCGGAGGCCGGTTACCAACCCAGATCAGCCCGCCGCGCGATCGCCTCCATCATCCGTCCATCCGGCAGTCGGAACCGAATCCGCACATCGGCAGGCGATTCTGTCCGAAGAATTTCAATTTCTGTTCCGGCGCGCAGCATGCCAAGCATGCGGGCCGGGTCTTCCACGGCGTAAACGGGAACCGTTCGAGTCAGGGTCCGCCAACCCGCCTCAAGCGGCTGGAGTCGAGCACGGGGGTCTCCGGGCGAAAACCCGCGGGACGCGAGGGCCCACGCTCCACGCCGTTGATCCCGAGCGGCCGATTCCAGCGCGCGCAGCCGCATTCTCATCGTCGATTCAGAAGGGCCCTCCGGCGGCATTTCCTGCATGCCGTAGATTCGCGCCAACCCATTCGACACCAGAGCCTCCATCAGGTACGTATCGCCAGATTTGACGATCGCATAGTCCCGCTCCTTTTCGCCCGCGCCGCGGGCATCCTCAAACTGCGTATAAACGGTGAACGGCCGGCTTTTGAGAAATTCGCGCGTGAACCGCGAGGCTTCCTGCCCGATTCGCAGGACTTCCTGCGTTGATATCCCAAAGTATTCGGCTTGTTCGGCGACCCGCTCCGGAAACCGCATGTCGGTCTCGGGCGCATCGACCCATAGTAAGCGAAGGACATAGATTCGCCGGCCGATCCGGACGCGAAAGCTGTCGCCGTCATTCGACGGATGTTCGATCAGCGTGCAGTTCTCCTTGGTCCGCCATTTTTTGGACGCATGCACCTCCGGAATCATCGCCGCGAATACGAACAGCAGCGCCACCGCGAATCGGATGTTCATGATCCGATGATATGGAGCATCCAAGCGGATTGAAGGCCAAGTGCAACGCTAGCGGAAAATCAGCGCAATTCGGGCATACCATGTCTCATCGAGGTCCCGCTCAAGACGAGGCTCGCCGCCTCCGCGCACATCGATTTCCCGACCGAAAACCCCGCCTGCCTGCGCCTGCAAAGATAAATTCCGAACAGGACTCCATTCTACGCCCAAGCCCGCTCGATATTCTTTCAAAGCGACATCGCGCTCGGTCCCCGCGAGTTCGACATTCCACTCATCACCGCCTGGCTCAAGTCCGACGCCGAATGAAAGCGAATCCGTTGCGCGATAGATGAGTCGGGGTCTCGGAAACTGTACGTCGACTGTCCATACTTCATTTGTCCAAAGCGCCCCGATCGCAGGAAACAGGCGACTCCGACCGAAATCCTGGCTGTAGACGGCCCCGAGGCTGAGACGCCAACCTCTGGCCCAATCTCGACTCGCCAAGGACATCGCGCTAACGCCGAGATCGTCGGATGAAACCGACTCAAGGTCGGACCGGATGGCGGGCGCGATCATGTTCATCCAGCGCCAACCGCCCTTCTCCGGGCCGACCGCACGAATCGGGAATCGCAAAGAATGCGCTGTAAAATCGGCCAAGTCCTCCTCTTCGATTGAAAAGTCATATCGTGTCCATCGCACTCCCGCCATCACCCGTACGCTCGGTCCACGATAAATCGGAAATCCCGTGCGAAGCTCGACCTCGCGCAGCTCGATTTCGCCCCCCTGTTCCGTTTTTGCTGGGCCCTCGTGGGTATACGTGAAGGCGGATCGCTCACGTGCGCTTTGGGCGCTCGCCGCCAAGACCAGCCCGATTCCTATAATGACCGCTGCAAGATACCGCTTCACAAGGATTGCCTAAACTTGCCTTTTCCACCATTCGCGCGGCCGCCAAATTGCTTATCAAAAATCGACCACACTTCGACCCGGCTTCATGGCGTGCCGACCCCGGAATCCAGCCCGGATGTTTCATCGCAAATCCACCGGAGGAACGGCCCATGTCCACCCAGTACAGGAACCACGAGAACGCAGGGGATCTGATACGGATGCAGTTCCCGGATCCGAGCCACGAGTCGATCCTGCAACGCGCCCCGCGTCTTGACCAGCATCGCAATTTCGCGACTTGTTTCCACCGCCCCCTCCCACCAGTATATCGACTCGATGGGACCGAGTATGTTCACGCACGCCACCAGCCGCTCCGCCACCAAGGTTTGGGCAAGCCGCCTCGCCGTTTCATGATCGGGAACTGTCACGTAACCCAGTACCACATCGCCACTTCGATCAATGGAATTCATACCGCGTACTCACAGATTTCTAATCGGGAATTCGCAAGATTACGGAAATCAATGCATTAGAACGGATTCGCTCCAGTGAAAGCAAAAGCGCCAGTCACCACATTTCGGACGATCTGGCTGTCCGATATACATTTGGGCACGCGAGGGTGCAAGGCTCATGCGCTCCTTGATTTCTTGCGCCATCATGACGCCGAATACATTTATCTGGTGGGCGACATTTTCGACGGGTGGGCGCTCCGAAAATCGTGGTACTGGTCCCAGGAGTTTAACGACGTCGTCCAGAAATTGCTCCGCAAAGCCCGGAAAGGGGCCAAGGTCGTCTATCTGCCCGGCAATCATGATGAATTCATGCACCATTTCGTTGACCTCGAGTTCGGTCACATCGCGATCAAAAAAGAAGTGATCCACACGACGGCTGACGGGCGGCGCCTGCTCGTTCTGCATGGCGATGAATTCGATGGCGTGGTCAAATACAACAAATGGCTGGCCCTGCTGGGTTCGCGTGCATATGACGCCGCGCTCATTTTGAACCATTGGTTCAACGTCATTCGAAGAGCGATGGGGCTTCCCTACTGGTCGCTGGCGGCTTTCCTCAAATACAAGGTAAAAAATGCCTGCAAATTCGTCAGCGATTTCGAAAACGCCCTGGCCGAGCACGCCCGGAAGCAGCGTTGTGACGGCATCGTGTGCGGCCACATCCACCGTGCGGAGATCCGGCGCATTCATGAGATCGAGTATTGCAACGACGGCGACTGGGTGGAGAGTTGCACCTCGTTGGTCGAACATCACGACGGCCGTCTGGAACTGATCACATGGGCCGACGTGCGCGGCACAGCTAACGCCGAAGAAGCGGAAGCGACCCGAGAATCGATCCCGGCCCCTACGCCGCTACCGTTCAGCTCGACCGCAATTCATGCCCTGCGTCTCCCCGTCGATTCCAACGCCGCCCGCGCCATCTCCCCGCTGCTGCCGCACTCGATGTAGGCGCCGAAGGCGTCGTTTCACGGCGGCACATTGAGCGAGAGATACTCGAACGCGATTTCACACAGGAAAGTTTTTCGCCATCATCCTACTCGCCATCTTGTGAGGGCATCCCATCGGGTCAGGTGAGTTCGAAAGCATTCCCTCTTTCCCTATTCGCAGTTGTGCAAAAAAATACGATTTTTGAAAAAGGAAGCTCAATTCGGGCAGGCTGGTAGAACGATTTATTAGCCATTTTTTTCGAATTCGGGGCATTTTGGCACGGGACATGCTTAGAGCTCATTTGATGCTGATTAGGTCTACAATTGTGAGTTTGGCCGTGCTGGCTGTCGCAGGTGGCTGCGGCACTGTCAACCAGACGTATCGCCCATCTCACCTTGGGAACCTCGCGGACAACAAGGTGGATCGGGGGGTAGAAGTTTCCATCCTGCCGGATAAGTATCGGGCTCGCATCGGGGATCCGTTGTCATTCAAGGTTGTGATCAAGAACGTGAGTTCGGAACCGATTCTTTTGCCGGTCGAACCGGATTTGGTGCTCACGTGGATCTATCCGGACGGCAAGCGGGACAATATTATCCGCGGGCCCAAGAAAAAGGTAGCGGTGAAATATAGGACGCTGGCACCCGGCGAATCGATTGTAGAAAATTCCGTCATAACGACCTACTACTTCGATCGACCCGGGATTCACGAATTTCGCGCGATTCTGCGAGGAGATGAGGTTGCGATGTCAACACATCCCCAGTCTTGGAACGGTCGTGCGGTTTCGAACGGTTTCGGAGTCATGTTTGAGGGAAACTAGCAAAAAAAATATCTAACTCCATTTTCCAATAACAGACGACGCCCGCGAGCCCCTACTACCCCCCACACCCACCCTCCAATCGCGGGCCGTCTGTTTTAAGCGACCTGTATAGAACGACGACGCGGAGGAAATTTTGCGCGATTCGTCCCGTCTCACCGTTGAATCGAATTCAGCCGCGGCCTCCAATATGGGGTGCTCTTGGGAGGTGGCGAACGACAGCCCTCATGCTGCCCGCCGCGCCGAGCCGTTTTTATAGAAGGGCAACTTGACGACCTCTGCGCTCAGCCGGGTGCCGCGCGCATTGATTTCGACCTTCGTGCCGACGGCCGTATAGGCGTCATCCACGTACGCAAGCGCGACGGCAACTCCGAGACTGGGGGCCAAAGATCCGCTGGTAACCTTGCCAATCACCTGGTCCCCCGCCACCACATCATCTCCGGCCCGCGCCGCACGTTTGGAGGCGAGTTGAAGGCCGCACAAATAGCGGCCGCATCCCTGCTGAAGGTCCCGCAAACAAGCTTCGCGGCCGATGAAATCCTTGTTGACGTCGATGAATTGTCCGCGAGCCGCCGCGACAGGTGTGCGGTCGGGCCCCAGTTCGTGCCCATACAATGTATAACCCATCTCAAGACGCAGGGTGTCTCGAGCGCCGAGGCCGGCAGGCTTGATGGCGCCAGGTTTGAGGAGCATGTCCCAGATATCTACGGCCGCCCGCGCAGGAATGTAGAGTTCGTAGCCAAATTCTCCCGTGTATCCGGTCCGACTGATCAGCGCGGGTACACCGGCCAGCCTCAAGAGTTTGAACCGGAAATAGCGCAAGGGTGGCAGGGACTCCCCGAGCGCCTGCTCGAGATCTTCCTTGGCGCGGGGGCCTTGGATGTCGAGTTTTGCCGTCTCTGGGGACAGATCCTCGAACTGCGTCCGCGAGGAGAGGTGGGCCCGAATCCACTCCGCATCCGCCTCCCTCGTTCCCGCGTTGACAACGAGCCAGAAGTGATCTGCGGAGATTCGGTAGCATGTCAGGTCGTCAAGACATCCACCGTCGTCGCGCAGCAAGTAGCCGTACCGCGCCTGGCCGGCCTCCAGCGACGACACATTTTGCGTCAGCAAGCGCTCCAGGTCCGATAGCGCTGTAGGTCCCCGGAGTGAAAACTCACCCATATGGCAGGTGTCGAACACGCTGGTCCGCGAGCGGGTCCACTGGTGTTCGGCAAGGATCCCTTCATATTCGATTGGCATGTCCCAGCCGGCAAACGGGGCGATCTTGGCCCCACGGGCGACATGCCGGTTGTACAGCGGCGTCTTCATACCTCGAGTGTACCCGTGGCGCGCCGAATCGGCAATTTTTTGCAGCCCCGATCGCCGTCAGCGTAAAATAGTTCGTATGCGATTCATCGCGTTGGAGCGTCTCCTCGGTCCCGAGGCCATGGCAAGATTGCAGGCCGCCCGCGTCTTGGTCGTCGGGCTGGGCGGCGTCGGATCATGGGCTGCGGAAGCCCTTGCACGAAGCGGAATCGGGCACCTGACACTGATGGACGGCGACGACATCTGCGTTTCGAATACCAACCGCCAGTTGCATGCCGTTGCGGATTGGATCGGCCGGCCCAAGGCAGAGGCGCTCGCCTCCCGTATCCTCGCAATCAATCCCGAATGCAGGGTGCGAGCGCGCAGGGAATTTTATCTGACCGGGAATCCCGAGCGGCCCTTCGATGAACCCCTCGACGTTGTCGTGGATTGCATCGACGGCGTGATGTCCAAGGCGACTCTGATCGGCAGTGCGCGATCGCGCGGCATTTCAGTCATCACCTGCGGCGGGGCCGCGGGGAAATTGGATCCATCGCTTGTCCGGACCGACGACCTGGCACACGCCCACCACGACCGACTGTTGATGTTCGTTCGAAAGAAGCTTCGCCGCCATTTCGGACTTCCTGGAGGCGGCAACCGTAAGATGGGCGTCCTTTGCGTCTACTCTCCCGAACCTGTCAAAATGCCGGACCCTTGCGACGCGGAGAAAACCGTGTCGGGAATCGACCCAAACAGCGGACCGGTCTGCGAGGGCCGCCTGGGGTCCGCCGTGTTTGTAACTGCGGTTTTCGGATTCCACGCCGCCGCGGCGGCTGTACGGCTGCTGCTGGGCAATCAGGCCCCGAACCATTCTGCGAAGTTGGCTTCCACCTGACTCACGAATTCCTCGAAAGGTCGATCCAGCGCCTCGGCGGCCCGGCGATAGATCGCCCGCAAATTCGCTGGGTGGTTGATCGGCTGCCCATCCGGACCGACTATGGGGTATTCAACCAAATCCGCCGGCGGAAGCTGATCCGGCGCATCGGTTTCAATCAGAAGTCGGTCTGACGGCACGCGGCGAAACGTCGCCAACTTGTTTTCCTTGTCAGGCCGCAGGAAATAGCCCGGCAACGAAAAACGGGCGCCATACGGGATGAGGATCGAGACCATCTCAGCGGATCCACCGTAGCTGTGCATCAAAAGCCCTCTCTCGGGTAACGGCTCCGATTCCAAAACGTCGACCAGCGCACCCCAAGCGCGCAAACAATGAATGCTCACAGGTCGCTTCAGCTCGCGGGCGAGTCGAAGCTGTCGGCGAAACGCGTCGACCTGTCCCTCCCACGGCAGGTCGGATTTCCAGCGATCCAGTCCCACCTCCCCAACGCCTGCTTGAGGGAAATCCTCTAAGTAATCGCGCAGAGATTCTTCCCAATCTGTCGGCTGCTCATGGACGTACCATGGATGCACGCCGAAGCTAGGAATAATTAAATCCGGAAACTGACGCGCAAGAGCCGCGACATCCGCCCAATCGCTGCACGTGGAACCGTTTACCACCATCCGCGTGATGCCGACCGTCCGCGCCGCGGCGATGATCTCGACCTGTCGCCCCCCGAAGCGTTCGTCTTGCAGATGGTTGTGCGCGTCGACTAGCCGGATCATCTCACCCAAAGCCGCCACGCCGCATACACCAGGAAGACCGCAAATGCGCGCCGCGCATAAAGCTCAGGGACTTTCTGCACCAGAACCGCGCCGGCGATAGCCCCGAGCATCCCGGCAATCGACGCGATCGTGAAAATCCGCCAATCCAAATTTCCGAACCGGCCGTGCGCCGCCGCGCCAGCCAGCGAGATCGGAATGATCAGCGCGAGCGATGTGCCCACGGCCACCGGGTAGGGAACCTTGAACCAGAGAATCAACGCAGGAACAATCAAAACCCCGCCTCCCACTCCAAACGCCCCGCCAGCCACCCCCGCCGCCAATCCGATTATCGCGTAGCCGAGCCAGTTCATGCGCCGAATCATGCGAGCGCGCAAACGGGGCGCAAGCGCCAAATCGGCCACGAATTTTCCGGCCGTCCGCTCGCAGTTCCATTACGATCGGATGCGAGCGCGACGTCGGCCGTCGCTACCAGCTTCAGGCCCGACATCGGGCTGGCGATGAAAACAGCGCACATCATGGCGATTGGTCCAATACTCGCAGCGCTGCCACGCATGCATTCGCGGGTAGGGGTATCGCCGGCACGAGCCAGTTACGATGTACGCACTGCGCTCCCAAAAAAGGCACTGCTCGCAACAGGAAAGCCAGATGATTTCCTTCCCCGGCGAAACCGGCCCGGAATCTCCGATGCGCTTGAGAGTGATAGCCACGAATTCAATTTACCACAGAGGAACGACCCATGCCCGTGCGGTGTCGCATCAATCCGTGGCGGCGCCGTCAGCTCCCCGAGTCACATATAAACTGGGCGATTTCCCCGTCCGGGCCGAATATTCCGCCCGGAGCCGGGCACAGAAATCGTCAACGCCCGATTCGGAAACCAGCGCCACTGCGCAGCCACCGAATCCCGCGCCGGTCATCCGGGCGCCAAGACAGGCAGGGTGAGCGCGGGCGAGATCCACGATCAGATTCAACGCGTCGTTGGTGACCTGAAAATCATCGCGCAGACTGTCATGGCTTTCATTCATCAGCCGGCCCAGCCGGCGGCCGTCGCCAGCCGACATGGCCTCGGCGGCTGCGAGCGTCCTCGCGTTCTCCGTGACCACATGTCGAGCGCGCTTCCGAACGGTCTCCTCGAGCTCGTGGGCGCGGGCTGCCCATTCCGCCTCCGTGACGTCGCGTAACGCCCGTACGCCGAGTTGGCGGGCCGCCGCCTGACACTGCGCGCGCCGCTCGTTGTACGCCGAATCCACGAGACCGCGCCGCGTCATCGTATCCATGATCACAACCGCGCAACCCTCGGGCAGCGGCGCGGCCCGATGAGACAGGTCCCGGCAATCGATCAGCAGAGCGTGTCCGCGTTTACCAATAGCCGAAATCAACTGGTCCATGATCCCGCATTGGACACCGACCCACCGGTTTTCCGCGCGCTGCGCCAACAGAGCCATCCGAATCGGGTCCCACGCCCAACCCGAGACCACCTGGAACGCTCGCGCGACCGCCAGCTCATATGAGGCCGAAGAAGAAAGACCCGCGCCCATCGGCACGTCACAGGCCGTCACCCCCTCAAATCCTCGAAGGACGAATCCTTCTTCCCGCAATGCGTTGGCGACGCCCTTCGGATACTCGGTCCACGCCTCGCCGCCGTGTTCCGGTCGGTCCGCGTCAAACTGCAGCGTGGCCTGATGGTCCAGCGAATGGAGGATCACCATCGTGTCCGACCGGGCGCGAAGGGCGATCCATGTCGCGCGTTCGATCGCGATCGGCATCACGAACCCTTCGTTGTAATCCGTATGTTCGCCGATCAGGTTGACTCGCCCCGGCGCGCGGACCAGCGCGTCGGGGGCGCCGCCGCACCGGGCAGCAAATTCATTCAGGACCCGTGACCGAATATCACTCATCGTTGAGATTGGTCGATAAGTGGAGGCGGCCTGACGACCTCTGCGCACGCCGCAACATCCTCGCCTCTCACTCCGGCCGCGTTTTCGACGTCGGCATCCACGGTGTATATTTACATTGTGCAAAGTCTTCAACAAGTCCGTCTTGCCGCATGGATAACCCTTGTTGCGGCCATGAGTGCCCCGGTTGGCCGCGCATCTGATCCGCCGGCCAACGTTTGGATTCAGGATACCCCCGCCTATGACTGGCACTACGGCTGCTACGGCGGAGGATCCGGCATGCTGTTCGCCTACTGGGACCGCAACGGCTACTCAAACATCTACACGGGACCGACTGCGGGTGGAGTGGCACCTCTCGTGTCCTCGGGGACGAACAGCGGTATTGTGGCGCTGTGGGCTTCCAAAGCGGGTCTGGACGGGCGCCCGTCCAACCACTACGGGCACGTGGACGACTACTACGTGGGCTACCAGAGCACCGCTCCAGATCCCTGGCTCTCGCGCGGCGTCGAGCACGAGCCCGACTGCATCGGCGATTTCATCGGAATGAGCCAGGACAAGTGGACAAACCTCAATGGCGAGTGCCGAGGAAACAAAGACGCGTGGGCTTTCAATTTTTTCGACACCAGTGGCGCACTCCGCGTGAATTTTCAGCCCGTTGACGGGCAGGGCAATGCTATCCGGGACATCCAGTCCGGACTGCGCGCCTTCGCCGCATGGCGGGGATATGATGCAGACGTTTTCTCCCAGTTGGTTGACATCTGGCATCACACGCCACCGGGCACAGGCTTTACCTTCGATCACGTGCGCCGGGAAATCGATGCTGGACGCCCGATCCTGCTCCACTTGCAGGAGCAAGCTTATGCCGATAGCTCGGGGTACAACCCGGACATCCACGCCTTTCTCATCGTCGGCTACGAGATCACCGCCGGTGGGGTTCGCCGCGTTCGCGTGCGCACAGGCTGGTCGGCCAATCCCAACGACTTTCAGATCTGGACCTGGACGAACCAAGCCTTTGTACCTTGGGGGACATATCTCTATCCCCGAGGGGTCATCGGCTTGCGAATGAATTCGGCGATCACGCTCGGATCGATCTCTAACAACATGGTGACCATCGAATGGCTCGGCCCCACGGGTACCGTGACAAATTCGGTTGCAGGAACCGCCTGGCCCTCCACATGGCATGTTGTGGAAGCCGCCCCGTTCCCCGGCGCGCCTTTCGCTCCAGTCTCTACCGCCGCCCCCGGCCGGCGGGTGGACTTCCAAATCTCGGATCAAGAGCCGGCATCTCAAATCTTTCGGCTCCGCAGACTGGAGCCATCCATCGTGCCGGATCCGGCACTTCGCTCGGCGCTGTTAGCTTCCGTGCCCTTCAAATGGGGGGCGTCCAACGTTCTTTATGACCTGGATGTGGAAACGGTCCGCTCGCTCAGCGTTTCCGGCGCGGGCGTGTCCAGACTCGACGGCTTGCAAGACGCAGTTTCGCTCACGAATCTCGTTGCCGACAACAACGCGATCTCCGACCTTTCGCCGCTTTTGGCCTGCCTCGCGCAGGGAGGCTTGCCTAGCGGTTCGTACGTCAACGTTACGGGCAACCCGCTCTCCAGTGAGGCG
The DNA here is from genome assembly GCA_025054615.1 of Kiritimatiellia bacterium. Taxonomy (NCBI): domain Bacteria; kingdom Pseudomonadati; phylum Kiritimatiellota; class Kiritimatiellia; species Kiritimatiellia bacterium. The sequence continues at coordinate 140,770 of JANWZO010000003.1, read as the reverse complement.
TTGACCAATCAGATTCCCTCGCTCCTCGCCGCCGGCGTTTGGGTGGATCACTGACCCTGCCGGCAAGCGCAGCGGTTTCGACGCTAGAGCGCCACGAACGTGCGCCGGCCACGCCGCCAATCGTGTAACAGCTCCCGCAGCGCGCCGAGCCCCTCGCCCGTTTGAGCGGAAATCGGAAGCGGGTCGAGATTGGTCTTCCGCCGGAACGCCTCCAGATTCCTCGCTGCCACCGGCACGTCCATCTTGTTCGCCACCACAACGTACGGGCGCTGCACAAGATCCTCAGAATAGAGACGCAGCTCCTCGCGCAGGTGCGCGAAATCGTCCGCGGGGTCCCGGCCGTCGATGCCCGCCATGTCGATGACATAAACGAGAAAACGTGACCGCTCGATGTGCCTCAAAAAATCGTGGCCGAGGCCGACGCCCGCATGCGCGCCGTCGATGAGCCCTGGGATATCGGCAATGCGGAGCGAGGTGTAGTCCTCGAACTGGAGCGTCCCGATTAGCGGGTTGAGTGTCGTGAACGGGTACGGCGCAATTTTCGGATGGGCCGCTGTCAGCGCCGCCAATAGGGTCGATTTGCCCGCATTCGGATATCCTACGAGCCCGACATCGGCCACTGTTTTGAGCTCAAGAATAATCGTCCGGGCCTCGCCAGGCGTCCCTCGTGTGAATTCGGTTGGCGCGCGGTTCGTTGGCGACTTGAAATGAACATTCCCCTTGCCGCCCCGCCCTCCCCGGGCCAACAGCAGCGTATCGCCGTCGGATACCACCTCGCCGATCGGCACGCGCTCAGCCTGGAAAACCGACTCCCGCGGATGCCGCTCCTCATCCTCCATCTCGGGGACGGGGGCGCCGGGCGGAATCGAGGGCACATGCCACGCCTGCGTTCCGCAGGGCACCGGCAGGATCAGGTCCTCGCCATCCTCGCCCGTGCGCTGAGCGCCCCTGCCCCGCCCGCCATGCTGCGCGCGCTGGATCGGCTGGTAGTAAAGGCTCACGAGCGAGTCCACATCCTTGCTCGCACGGATAAACACGCTACCGCCCCGGCCGCCGTCTCCCCCATCCGGGCCGCCGAGCGGAACATATTTCTCACGCCGGAAGGACGCGCAGCCGTCGCCGCCATTACCGGCGAACACCTGAATCACCACGCGATCTTTGAACGCGATCCCTTTCATGGACCCCCAAAAACCCTGGCGGCCTAAAAAAAGCGCGTCCGACGTGACCGCCGGACGCGCCATCTGTAACTTGTCGACCGACCCGTCAGGCCGATGCGGCCGCCCGGACGTTCACCCGCCGCCCGCCGCGGTCAAACTCGACCGTCCCATCCCGCAGCGCAAACAGAGTAAAATCGCGGCCCATCCCCACGTTCATCCCGGGAATATATTTCGTTCCCACTTGGCGGACGATAATGCTCCCGGCGGTCACAAACTCGCCGCCGAACGCCTTTAGGCCGCGCCGCTTGCTGACACTGTCGCGCCCATTGCGCGTGGATCCCTGGCCTTTTTTATGCGCCATAACCCGCCTCCCTTCAGCTCGAGATCGACTCTACCTTCAGCCGGGTCAGGCTTTGGCGATGCCCGACCTTCCGATGATATCCTTTTCGGCGTTTCTTTTTGAAATTGTAAACTTTCTCACCGCGGTGCTGGTCCACCACGGTTGCGACCACCGACGCCCCGGCGACCAAAGGCCGCCCGACCGACAGCCCCGCGCCGGTATTCAAAGCGAGAACGCGGTCGATCGTGACCTTCTCACCTGGCGCGGCCTCCAGCTTTTCGACGTCCAACACGTCGCCCGCTTTCACGCGATATTGCTTGCCGCCGGTTTCAATGACTGCATATGCATCCATGGACATACCCTGAACAAAGTGCAAACTTTTACGAGAGAGATGGACAGCGCGTCAACCCCAAAACCCCGCCTTGTGCGCATCCCGCGTGACATGCGGCGTGTTCACCCGCCGGCGCCGCGCCGCACCCGCCGCCGGGTCCGACTGCCCTGGATCCGACTCGCATTCATGGCAATTGCCGGCCTCGCGATGATCGGGTTGACAGCCGACCTCGTCTCGCTTCGCCTCCGTGCGGAGCGCGCGCTCGATCCCAAAGGATCGTCCACGCTCGTATCCGACGCCGTCGTGGAGATCGCGACGGCGACCAACCGTTACGTCGACTTCGCGGGCCGTTTTTCGCTGCCTCTGCCGCCCACGTGGGCCGCCTACCCCTATCAGAACGAGGGGGATTACGACGTGACCTTGCGCGGCCCGCACCGCATGGAGGTCTGCGTCTCAACCCGGCCCATCGGAACTGGCACGCTCGAAGAGGTGCGCGCGACGATCCTCGCCAACGAGGCCCGCGCGCGCATCCGAACCAACCTTGAAGAGACCGAATTCCTTGGCCGCCCCGCCTTTCGCCGGGTGGTCCCCCTTCGCACCTTCACCGTCGAGGCGTACGACTTCATCGCCGGCCCGTGGCACATGCACATCTCCGCCAGCGCCCCGCGCAATGCGTTCGACACCCTTCGACCCGCCCTGATGGAAATGTGCACGCGCCTCACGGTCGGCCCGGAGACGCCCTGACCCCGGTTTTTCCATCGCTTGTAAAAATTTTGTCCGCGGCTTCCATGCTCTGTAATTTACAGGCCATGGAAAAACCGCACTCGTCCTGACTCGCCGCATGTCCGACACCACCACACCCATGATGGCGCAATACCGGCGCATCCGCGCCGAACTGCCACCCGATACGATCCTCTTCTTCCGGCTCGGCGATTTCTACGAAATGTTCTTTGAGGACGCGAAGACGGCCTCCGCCATTCTCGACATCGCGCTGACACGGCGGCAGGGCGTTCCAATGTGCGGCGTGCCATACCACAGCGCCGAACTCTATGTGGCCAAACTGCTGCGCGCCGGGCTCAAAATCGCCGTGTGCGACCAGATGGAGGATCCCGCCACTGCCAAGGGCATCGTCCGCCGCGAGGTCACGCGCATCATCACGCCGGGGACGGTCCTCGAAGAACACGCGCTGGAATCGTCCCGAAACAACTACCTGGTCGCCATTGCGCCCGACGGCGGACGCTTCGGCCTCGCAGGCCTCGAACTGTCGACCGGCGAATTCTGGGTGGAGGAGGCGCCGGACGCCGACGCGCTGCGGCGCGCACTGGCCAATACCTCGCCGTCAGAGTGTATCGTTCCCGAGGCAGCACGGGAGGACCCCGCCATCCGCGCGCTTACCGCACCCGGCGGTCCAACCCTCACAGCGCAGGAAGACTGGACCTTCGCCGCGGATTTCGCCATCGACGCGCTTGTCCGGCATTTTCGTGTTCACTCGCTCGACGGATTCGGGCTGGCCGACTGTCCCCTCGGCCTCCGCGCTGCCGGCGCGGCGTTGCACTACGTGCTTTCCGCGCTGAAACGGCCCGCCGGCCACATCCGCCCCCCCCGGGCCCGACGCGCGGGCGATCACATGCTGCTCGACGAGCTGACGCTCCGAAACCTCGATATCGTCGAATCCTCCGCCGGCGGCGGCCGCGAGGCAACTCTGCTGGGGGTCCTCGACGCCACGCGGACGCCGATGGGAGCTCGCCGGTTGCGCGCGTGGCTCACGCGCCCGCTCCTCCGGATCGACGCCATCCGCGCGCGTCATGATGCCGTTGAGTCGCTCGCCCGGAATCGCGCAACACTGACTGCACTGCGCGAAACGCTTTCGGAAATCCGGGACCTCGAGCGACTGATCGCGCGGCTCGCTGCAGGAACGGGAAATGCGCGCGACGCGTGCGCCCTCGGCCGCTCGCTCGAGGTGCTGCCACGTCTGCGGGAGGTCTTGGCGCCCCTCCAAGCGCCGTTGGTAGCCGAGCTCGCCGCCTCGATCCATCCGCTGCCGGAACTGGCCGGCGAAATCGCCCGGGCCCTCGTCGACGAGCCGCCCGTCTCTCTCAAGGAGGGCGGCCTCTTCAAGCCCGGCTACAACGCCGAGCTCGATGCCCTGCGCAACGCAGCGAGTGCCGGCCGACAGTGGCTGCTCGAATACCAGCAGCGGGAAATCGAACGCACAGGCATCCAATCGCTCAAGGTCCGACACAACAACGTCTTCGGCTATTACATTGAGGTGACGCGGGCTAACCTCGACAAGGTTCCGCCTAACTACATCCGCAAACAGACGATCGCCAACGGCGAACGATTCATCACGCCGGAGCTGAAGGAATACGAGACGACCATCCTCGGCGCCCAGGAGAAATCCATCGCGCTGGAATACGAATTGTTCCAGGCACTACGGGAACGCATCGCGGCGGAAACCGATCCCATCCAGCGGACAGCCGACGCGGTCGCACAGCTCGACGTGCTGGCGGCCTTCGCCGAGCGCGCACTCGCGCGCCAATACGTGCGGCCCATCGTGACCGACAACCTGACCCTGCGACTGAAGGACAGCCGCCATCCCGTCATCGAAGCCTTGCCTGGCGCGGAACGCTTTGTGCCCAACGACGCATGGCTGGACGGCGACGCCAACCAACTGGTGATCATCACGGGCCCGAACATGGCGGGCAAGTCGACGTTCATCCGGCAGGTCGCGCTGATTGTCGTGATGGCGCAAGCGGGCTCGTTTGTCCCGTGCGCGGAGGCGGAAATCGGGATGGCCGACCGCGTCTTCACGCGCGTTGGCGCAAGCGACGATCTGGCGCGAGGGCGCAGCACCTTCCTGGTCGAGATGCAGGAGACGGCCAACATCCTGAATAATGCGACGCCGCGAAGCCTCGTCGTGCTCGACGAAATCGGCCGCGGCACGAGCACGTTCGACGGGATCAGCATCGCGTGGGCGGTGGCGGAATACTTGCACAACAACCCGCGCGTTAAGGCGCGCACGCTGTTTGCAACCCACTATCACGAGCTGACAGACCTCGCGCTCACGCTGCCCGGCGTGAAGAACTACAACGTTCTGGTCCGCGAGAGCGGCGACCGGATCGCGTTCCTTCGCCGGATCGTGCCCGGCGCGGCCGAAAAGAGCTTCGGCATCCATGTCGCGCAACTGGCAGGCCTGCCCGCCGAGGTCATCGCCCGCGCGCGCGAAATTCTCCGCAATCTCGAGGAGGGCGAATTCGAGGAGAGCGGCCAGCCGAAGCTGGCCCGGCGCTACGGTCGAAAACCTGCCCCTGCTCCGGAACAACTCAGCCTATTTGAGCCGTGAGCGCGCCAAATCCCAGCGAACCCCGTTCAACCCCGGCTCCCGAGCTGTGGGTGCTCCGCCTGTCGCTGGCGGTCGGCGTCGGCATGCTCGCGATGAAGGCGGCCGCGTATGCGATCACCGGCTCCGCAGCGATCTTTTCGGACGCGGCGGAATCCGTCGTCCACAACGTCGCTGTCGGGTTTGCCCTGTTTAGCCTATGGTACTCCGCGCGGCCGGCCGACCGGACTCATCTGTATGGCCACGACAAGATCGACTTCTTTTCCGCCGGCTTCGAGGGGGCCATGATCATTGTGGCGGCGCTCTACATTGTTTACGAGGCGGCGCGCAAGTGGATCACAGGCTTTGAGCTCGAAAACCTGTCGTCCGGCCTCTGGCTGACTGCGGCGGCCTTTGCAATCAACGGCGCGCTCGGCGGATTTCTGGTGTGGCGCGGCAAGAGGACGGGTTCACTGATTGTCGAGGCCAACGGGCGGCACGTGCTGACGGATAGCTGGACGAGCCTGGGCGTGATCGCAGGACTTGGGCTCGCCTGGCTAACCGGCTGGAAGGCGCTGGACCCGATCTGCGCGATCGCCGTGGCCCTCAACATACTCTGGTCGGGCGCGCATTTGATCCGCCGCTCGTTCAAGGGGCTGATGGACGAGGCGAGCCCCGCAGATGATCACGCGATTCGAGACGTGCTCGCGCAAGAGCTCGGCCGCTATGGCGCCCAGTATCACGACCTGAAACACCGCCGCACCGGTCGGACATTGTGGGTCGAGCTGCACCTGATGCTTCCGGACGATACGCCTTTGTGGCTAGCGCACGCGCAAGCAACGGAAATCGAGGAGGCCATTGAACGGCGGCTCGGCGATGGAACACAGGTTATCACCCATCTTGAACCGGCGCACGATCATGCGCGGGTGCACCGCGAACGCCTGAAGGCGGATTGAACCTGCGGGCCCCCCCGTGCTAGTTTTTCGATTCTGATGAGGCAGTTCGATTCGTTCACCGCTTCTGAACTGTATTGCCCTGCCTGCCGTAGGGCACAGCCGGTCTATGAGCGGCTCCTGCTCGTGCTGCCCGGCAAAGAGATTTACGACATTCGCTGCCGGCAGTGTTCGACCTCTCTGGCCCAGCGCGAGGCGCGAGCAGCTCCGCTTTCCGCCCAACTTTCGGCGCCGCGCAAGACGGAATCTTCGGTTCGTCCGCCGGCACGGCGGCGTCTTGAAATGAAGCCGCAAGCGCGTAAGGTGGGCTCGTGAGCACGCATATCAAGATCACTGGCGAACTGACCAGCGACCCGGCCGTCTGCCTCTTCCACGTGGAGAATCCGATCGTGGAGGACTGGACGGTCTCCTTCAACTCCCCGGAGGAGGCGGCCGGCTCGGAGCTCGCGGAGCGGCTTTTCGCGGTGGATGGTGTGGTGCGCGTGGTCATTTCGGGGCCGACCATCAGCGTGACCAAGAACGTGATGACGCCGTGGCCGCAGATGGCCGGCGAGATCGGCGCAGCGATTCGCGCAGCGTATGCGTCGGGCCAGCCCCTCATTGCGGAGAGTGTGATCGATCGGCTGAAAGCCCTCCCTCCGGAGGACATCGAACCGGCCGTAGCGGAGCTGTTCGAGGAACACATCAATCCGGCGCTCGCGATGCACGGCGGCTTTGTCCGGTTGGTCAAGGTCGAAGGGCGCGACGTGCACGTCGAAATGGGCGGGGGATGCCAGGGCTGCGCGGCCTCGAAGGCGACGATGAAATTCGGCGTTGAAAATGCCATCCGGCGCGTCGCGCCGCACGTCCGACATGTGATCGACGTGACGGACCATGCCGCGGGCACGAACCCCTACTACCGGTGACCGGCTTGGCGCGATTCTCATTCATCTGGATTCTGGGTCTGATGACCGCGTTCGCGACCGGCTGCGAGGGCGGGGACGACTCCGGTCCGCCGCCCTACGCGCCTCACCCCGATGACGCGAAACTCGTCCGCGGGTGGGCCAGCGTCCAGTCGGTGGAGATCCGTCCGCGGCCGGGCCGGCCGGATCGGTTTCAGCTCATCCTCCGCGGGAATATGCCGACGCCCTGCCATTCGTGGCGGGCATCGGTCAGCGGACCCGCTGATGAGGACCGCATCGACATCGAGCTTTATAGCGTGGTCGATCCCGCCATTGTGTGCATTCAAGTCATCGGCGATTTTGAGGGCGCCATCGAACTTCCGCCCGTCGCCCGGCGCACCGAGGTACGGATCAACGGGGAGCGGGTCGGCTTCTTGGGCGGCGATCACCAGTAGTCGCCGGGGTTGAGGTCCGCGCCGCGGCGCGTCCCGCGATCCCACCTCCAGACGTCGCGTCCGCCAATTTGCAGAAACAGCCGGGCGCCATCAGCTGACCAGCGCAGCCTTTCGCCGAGGTCGAGGCGAAAATCATTGGTGAAGGGCGGAGAATAGTACGCGACTAACGTTAGACCCCGTCCTGAAATGCGGACGCGGAAGTGGTCATGGACCTCTCGCGTGCGTTCCAGGAAGGCTCGTAACTCGCCGTCAGGCGAGTCGATTCGCTGGTGCAGCACGACAGGAGGTTTGCCGATCTGCCAGGCCATCCACACGAGGGCCGCGAATCCGAGGATGGCGCCCCACCGACCATGAAACAGCCCGGATGTGCGCGCCATCGGTTCAACTGACGTCAGGGAGAGGCGGGCTCCGCGGGAAGCGGATTGGTCGTCGCCGTCGGTTCGGCATCTGCCGGGGTCGGTCGCCGGAGATAGAACCGATTGATGTCGCGCCACGAAAGAAAAAGAAACAGACCGATGAGCAAAACGGCCGAGCCGTTCCAGATCCACCCCACAACGCGCGGGCTTGCCGGCCGTCGCGCGGCCATTTCCCAGAGCGCGAGCATGATATGGCCGCCATCGAGGACGGGAATGGGAAGCAGGTTCAGAATCGCAAGGTTCACATTCAACAGGCAGGTGAACCAGAGGGCCATCACGAGGCTGCTCTGAACGTAGAGCCAGAACATCGCGAGGATCGCAAAGGGGCCGCCGACCGCGCCGGCGGCGGCCTTCGCTTCGCTCGGCGTCGTCAGGCCCTTGAGCAGGCGCACGATCAACAGGGCGTGCGATTTGATCTGATCCATCGGCTTTTTCACGTCCAGCGTGTTGAACTCGATGCCGATGAGGGCGCGTCCGACGGACGGGTCATATTTCGGGGTCACCGTCAATTCGAGCTCGCGCCCCTCGCGCTCGATCACGATCGGAACCGGCCGGTCTGCCCGTTCATTAGCGAGCTGGATGAGGTGCTCCCGACTGTAGAGCTGGATTCCATCAAAGCGGACCACCCGGTCGCCGTTTCGCAAGCCCGCGGCTTCCGCGCTGGAGCCCGGGCGCGCACGAAGTACATAGCAGTAGTTCATCGGCGAAATGCCCGGAATGAAAGAAGCCCCCATAATTTCCCGCCTTGCGAGAGTGAGCTCGGCCTGCTCGCCAGAGGCATGCCGAACGGTCAGGACGGGATTTGCGGCGAGCGCGACGTCCATCATGAACTCGTCCCAGGTTTTGACTGGCTTGCCGTTCACCGCCACGATGACATCGCCGATCCGGAGGCCGGCGGCATAGGCTTCGCTGTCGGGATCGACGTATCCCAGGACCACGCGGTCCTCTGGTGGAGCGAACGACTGACCCTTCCAATACACGACATGCGCCACGGCGTAGGCGAGGATCATGTTGCACGTCACCCCCGCTAACGCGACGAGGATTTTGCGCCAGGGCGCAACGGGGGGCAGGGCTCTGCGGTTGCGCTCGCTGTCCTCGCGGCCGCCGGCCGGATCCATCTGCGGCAGCGCGACATATCCGCCGAAGGGCAGAATGCCGATCTTGTATTCGACGCCGCGAATCGTGCGCCGCCAGATCGCTGGCCCGAAGCCGATGGCGAAGGTGTCCACCGCGAGGCCGCACCAGCGCGCCACAAGGAAGTGCCCGAGCTCGTGCACAAAAATGGTCAGGCCGAACAGGGCGAGCACTACGATAAGGGTATATGCATTCAGGGCGATTGATTCGAGCATAAGTCCAATTCCAATCGGCTATGGAGGCGGCACAAAAAATAATGCGGCAATATACATCACCGGCGCGGAAAACAGCAGGCTGTCGAGCACATCCAGGATGCCGCCCATACCCTGAATCATGGTGCCGGAATCTTTCACGCCGGAAGCGCGTTTGAATAGGGACTCGATCAGGTCGCCAAAAACGCCCGCGACCGCCAGCAGGAAACCGACTCCCCAGACCGCGGGACCCTGCAGGACCGATGCCTCGCCGGCCACCGCTGAGAACGCCCATCCGGCCACCATCCCTACGGCGACGCCGCCCACGACGCCCTCCCACGTCTTCGCCGGCGAAATGCGAGGGAATAGTTTGTGCCGCCCTATGGCGCAGCCGATGAAATAGGCGCCGATATCCGTACACTTGACAACTACGACGAGGAACAAAACCAGCATCCGTCCCACCGTGTCACCCCACAAGACGAGCAGCTTGGCGATGAAGTTGAACAGAAACGCCACATAAAGCACGCCGAGCAGCGTGCCAGCGATGGAATCCCACGGGCGGTTAGTCCGCGTATGGAAGAGCTGCCGCAATAAAATGGACGCGCAGGCCGCGAAAAGCATAACCGGCTCCACCGCGTCGGCATGGGGGCACCGGAAATAGTAGGCGGCCCATGTCGCGCCGACCAGCCCCAGGCCGCTGAGGATGCCAACCATCTTGAAGTGGGGCGTCTCCCGCGCGTCGAGCAGCGCATAGAATTCGCGGAGCGCGAGATAAACGATCGGCAGCACGACAAACGGCACACCTGACGGCGGCACGAAAAACACCGCGGCCAGCAGGGCTGCGGCCAGAATTAATCCACTAATGAGGCGCTGGCGGAGCATGGAGCGGCTAGCTTATCGGATGTCGCCAAATCGGCGATGGCGCCGGCGATAATCCTCGATGGCTTCCAGAAACTGCGGTTCGCGGAAATCCGGCCACAGGACAGGCGTCACGTAGAGCTCCGTGTAGGAGATCTGCCACAAAAGAAAGTTGCTGATGCGCATCTCGCCGCTGGTCCGAATTAAGAGATCCGGATCCGGAACGTCCGGAAGGTAAAGGTGGCGGGCGACGGTCTCCTCGGTGATCCGCCTCGGATCCAGCTCTCCAGCCTTGACTTTCTCGGCAATGGCCCGGACGGCATCCGTGATCTCCCGGCGGCCCCCGTAACTCAGGGCAAGAATCAGATGCCCTGTGGTGTAGTGCGCGGTCTCATCGATCACACGGTCCAGCTCGCGGCGCACCGCCGGGGGCAGATCCTGCTTGTGGCCGATCACCCGCAGGCGAACCTTGTGGTTGTGCAGCTCGTCGGATTGCTCCCGCAAGAATTTGCGAAGGAGACTCATGAGGCCGCTGACCTCGGGCCTCGGGCGAACCCAGTTTTCGGAGCTGAACGCATAGAGCGTCAGATATTCGATGCCAATTTTCCGGCAAGCCAGCAGGATCGCGCGGACGGATTCAGCCCCAACTTGATGCCCTCGGAGCCGGGGTAACCCGCGCGCCTTCGCCCAACGGCCGTTGCCGTCCATGATGATGGCGACGTGCCGGGGAATGGCCTGCAACCGCTCCGTCATGGCTGAATCATCGTGCCGGCCCGATCGAGACGCAAGGTATTCTCGCGGCCGGGACCGGTGGAAAGGATGCCGATCGGGACGCCGGTCAGCCGGGCAAGCGACTGCAGATAGAACCGGCACGCGGCGGGCAGCTCCTCGACGGAACGGGCCCCCCCCGTCGGGACCTTCCAGCCCGGAAACCGCTCATAGACCGGGATGCACCGTTCAAGCGCCCGGACCGAGGCCGGAACATGTTCGATCCGCTGCCCGTCCAGCTCGTAGGCCACGCACACCTTAATCTCGTCCAGCTCGTCCAGGACGTCGAGCTTGGTAACCGCCCACTCGTCAATGCCGTTGACCATCGCCGAATATCGCGCGACGACGACGTCAAACCAGCCGCACCGGCGGGGCCGCCCCGTTGTGGCACCGAATTCGCGGCCGATTTGCCGCAATCGCTCGCCTGTCCCATCCTTCAGCTCCGTCGGGAAGGGCCCTTCGCCGACGCGCGTGGAATAGGCCTTGATCACGCCGATCACGCGGTCAATCCGGTGGGGAGGGATCCCCGCGCCGGTGCAGGCGCCGCCGGCCGTCGCATTCGACGAAGTCACAAACGGATAAGTTCCATAATCAATATCGAGCAGCGTGCCCTGCGCGCCTTCGAAAAGGATCGGCTCGCCGCGGGCCATCGCGCCGTGAATCAGCGGGATGGTGTCAGCGATATAGGGCTTCAGCCGGTCAGCTGCAGCGGTCAGCGAGGCAACGGTCGCCTCCACATCCAGCAGCGGCGCGCCGAATGCCTCGAGGATCCGGTTGTTGGTTTCCACACGCTTGCGGACCATGTCCGGAAAATCCGGCTCGAGCAGGTCCCCCATGCGCAGGCCGGTACGAGCGGCCTTGTCGCCGTAGGCGGGACCAATTCCACGTTTGGTGGTGCCGATGGCCGCGCCCGTCTGCGGTGCGCGCTCGCGGTAATCATCGATCAATCGATGATACGGCATGACCACGTGAGCGCGGTTGCTCACAAACAACCGGCCGGCGGTGCGGACTCCGCGCTGCTCCACGCCATTAATCTCCTCGCATAGCGCGAGGGGATCCACAACGACGCCGTTGCCGATCACGCAACGCCTGCCCTCGTTAAGGATTCCCGACGGAATCAGGTGCAGGACATAACGCTCTTTGCCGATCTCGACAGTGTGTCCGGCATTGTTGCCGCCTTGATAGCGGACGACCCACTCTGCCTCTTCCGCGAGCACATCGATAATTTTGCCCTTACCTTCATCGCCCCATTGGGCGCCCACCAAAACCGTATTCGCCATCCTGTCCTCGGTTGGTTTGGTTGAATTCCGTAAGATGCGCTCCGCCGCGCACAACCGTCCGGCAAGCTAGAGCAAGCCGGGGGGATGGTCAATGTCCAAGCCGAAGGGGCCGGCCTTTTCCGGAACCCGGCACCCCTCACGCACCGCCCCGGATTTCATCGCCGAAAGACTTCGACTACACACCGGAAGGCGTCGGGCGACGCGGCGCTCAAAGCGCGCCGATGACGATTCGCTCCAGCTCGTCAGCTCTCAACGGGACCGGATTGCCTTTCATGCTGCTGGTTTCCAGGGCCCGAGCGGCGAGGCCGGAGGCGTCTTCGGGGCGGATGCCGTAGATGGAAAGGCGCGGAATGCCAAGCCGCCTGTTCATCTCGCGAAGCCATTCTACCGCGTCGACCGGCCGCGCGTCGGGCTTGCCGGTAAGCAGCCGGGCGACCTCCTCAAATTTTCCCTGCTTTGTAAAACATTCCTGAGGCCGTTCCATGGCATGTAAAAAATTCGCCTCGAACACGCCGGGCAGCAACGCCGCGCAAACCTCGCCGTGCGGGGCTCCAAATCCCCCGCCGATGGGAGAGGCCAGTCCGTGCACAGCGCCCAGGCCGGCGTTGGCCAGAGCCATCCCACTGTAGAGCGCGGCAAGCGCCATGTCCGCGCGGGCGTCCAAATCGTCGCCCTTCTCGATCACTCGGGGAAGGGACCGGGCGATGCGCGGGAGGCCGTCGCGGCACAACGCATCCGTGAGCGGCGTCGCACGGCTGGACAGAAAAGGCTCGATAAGCTGTGCCAGCGCGTCCATCCCGCATGCGGCGGTGATGCGCGGAGGCGCGCCGACAGCCAGCTCGGGGTCCACTAATGCGACGCGCGGCAGCATCAGGGGGCTTCGGAGGCTTACCTTCACGCCATGGCGAGGCGAGAGGAGGACCGCGTTCCGCGTCGCCTCCGATCCGGTCCCGGCCGTTGTGGGAACGGCGATGAACGGCGCGGCGGGGCGGGAAACGGCTTGTCCTTTGCCGATCACCTCGGCGTAGTCCAGCGGGTCGCCCTCGTTGGTCAGGAGCATGGCGATGGCTTTGCCGGCATCGATCGCGCTGCCGCCCCCGATGGACACGACTACATCCGCCCCCGCATCCCGCGCCGCGGCAACGCCCGCCCGCACGGTATCAAATGTCGGCTCGCCGGCGACCGGGAATACTGCTGCGGCGCGAATGAGTTCCGCATGGCGCCTCGCAGCGCCGGTGACCAGGAAAGGGCGGCCTCCGAGGCTTCCGATGATGTCCGCAAGTCCGCGCGCGGTTCCCTGTCCGAAGACGATCCGCGTGGCGGTTGCGAATTCGAACGGTCTCATGCCAGCGGAATGTATTTCACACTGCGCCGCTCCTCCGCCATGAGCGGAGCGACAGCATCTCGCCAGGCGGCGTAGTGCGGCGTCGCCTTGTGCGCGGCGGGCGCATCCGGGGTCTTGTATTCCTCGATGAGCAGGAACCGCGTCGGGTCGTCGGCCTGCTGGTAGGCGTCAAAACGCGCAACCCCGGGTTCCTTTCGGCTTGCGAGCACGTTGGCAAGCGTCGCGGCCTTGAACGCCTCGATGCCTTCCGGTTTCACGTGGACGTGGACATGTACGATGATCGGGTTCATGCCCGAATTCTAGCGCGAGGGACCGACCGTGCCGACGCCAAATGCGCGTAATGCGCGACTTGGCTCTGCGAACTGTTCATGTGTCCGAGATTGCGCTGATTTTTCCGCACCAGTTGTTCAATACCCATCCGGCGCTGAAAAGCGGTCGCCGTGTGGTTCTAGTTGAGGATTCGCTGTTTTTTGGCGACCGCTTCGCGCCGGCGCGCTTCCACAAGCAAAAGTTGCTGCTTCACCGCGCGTCCATGGCGGCCTATGCGCGGGAACTGGTACGCCGGGGCCACGAGGTTGAATGTCTGTCGTATGATCCGTCGCGAACCGCGAGGGATACGATGGCTCTGCTAGCGAAGCGCGGGGTGCGAGAGGTCCACCTCGCCGACCCGGTGGACTATCTGCTCGCCAAGCGGCTTCGAGAATCGGCGCAGAGGAACGGCGTCGCGCTTCATATCCATCCAACTCCGATGTTTCTTACGGACGTCGGGTGGGCTGCGGAAGTCATGGCGCGAAAGAGACGCTATCTGATGGCCGATTTCTATGTGGCGCAGCGTCTGCGGCTCGGCCTGCTGGTGGAGGACGGCCGACCGGTCGGAGGCCGGTGGAGCTTCGATGCGGAAAACCGCAAGCCGCTGCCGGCGACCTTGGCGCTCCCGCCGGATCCGCCACCACGTGCGAATTCGGCCATTCTTGCCGTGGCTGCAGGCATCGAGCGCGAGTTCCCTGGAAACCCGGGTTCGACGGAGGGATTCTGGTTTCCCGTCACCCGGCGAGATGCGTTGGCAGGCCTGGAGGCATTCCTCGAGAGCCGGTTGGCGCACTTCGGCGACTATGAGGATGCGATCTCTTCGCGGCGCTCCGTGCTGTTCCACTCGGTGTTGACTCCTGCGCTGAACATCGGGCTGCTGACGCCGCGGGAGGTGATCGACCGCACGTTGGAGTTTGCCGCCGGTCGCGCGATCCCTCTCAATTCGCTCGAAGGCTTCATTCGCCAAATCGTGGGTTGGCGCGAATTCATCCGCGTGCTGTACGAGATGGAGGGCACTCGCATTCGCACTTCCAATTTCTGGAACCACACGCGGCCCCTTTCTCGAGCGTGGTATGAAGGGTCCACGGGCCTCGCCCCTGTCGACGCGGTAATCCGGCGCGTCCTGAATCGGGCGTGGTGCCATCACATTGAGCGGCTCATGATCCTATCGAACGCCATGCTGTTGTGCCGGATTCGACCGGATGACGTCTACCGCTGGTTCATGGAGATGTTTATCGACGCCTATGACTGGGTCATGGTGCCGAATGTGTACGGGATGGGCCTTTTTGCCGACGGCGGCCTGTTCGCGACGAAGCCCTACATCTCTGGGTCCGCCTACATTCGGCGGATGAGTGATTTCCGTCCCGGCCCGTGGTGCGAGATCTGGGATTCGCTGTTCTGGGCCTTTATCGGCGACCACCGCGACTTTTTTGCCGGACATCCGCGGCTGGCCATGATGGCGCGCACGTGGGACCGGCTCGGCGTCGAAAAACAGCGTGAGCATCGGGATCGCGCCTCGCGATTTTTGGAAAAGCTTGTATAATGGCACCCGATGAGTGGTCTTGAAAAACCGGAAGCCGAATGGACGCGGATGCAGGATCCGGAGGTTGAGCGCGCATGCGGCGCATTGTGGGGCGCTTTTATTGGCGATGCGCTGGCCATGCCGGTCCACTGGTATTACGACCGAGCAGCCCTTCGGCGGGATTACGGAGAAATCCGAGGTTTCGTGGCCCCGCGCAATCCGCATCCGGACAGCATCCTGTGGCGCTCGTCGTATAAGCCGCCAGCGCCCGAATACGACATCTTACACGATCAGGTTCGTTTTTGGGGGAAGCGCGGCATCCATTACCACCAGTTCCTTCATCCCGGCGAGAACACGCTAAACCTGAAGCTCGCCGCGGTGCTGATGGAGTCGCTCGCGGCACGAGGGGACTATGACGCGGACGATTACTTGCGGCGCTACATCGAATTTTTGCGGACACCGGGGAAACATTCGGACACATACGTGGAGGAGTGCCATCGACGCTTTTTCGAAAATCTCGCCAAGGGCTTGCCCCCGCGCGAATGCGGCTCCGAGGACATCCACATCGGCGGATTGAGTTCGGTCCCGGTCCTCGCTGTGTTCTACCGACATGACGAGGCTCGCGCGCGCGCCGCGGTCCGGGAACATGTCGCGCTCACTCACCGTTCCTCTGGTGTGCTCGAGGCGGCGGACCAGCTCGCGCGGCTTCTGATCTCCGCGCTGCATGGCGTGCCCGCCGGCCCGCTCTACGAGGGGGCCTGGTTAGAGGTCGCGCGCGCCCGCGCTGAGGATGGCCGCTGGCTCCTGACCCGGCCGGATGACGAGGTGGTGGGCGATCTTTTCAGCCCCGCATGTTACATCGGCGACGCGTGGCCGTCCGTCCTGTATCTGGCGGCCAAGTATGTGGAGGACCCGGAGGAGGGCCTCGTATCGAACACCATGTTGGGCGGCGATAACTGCCACCGGGGCGCCGCGCTCGGCGCGCTCCTGGGCGCCGCGAACGGCGAATTCGGCCTGCCGGAACTGTGGCGTGAAGGCCTCAAGGAGGCCGGCCGCCTTGCCCGCCTGATATCCGTCATCGCCGGCACCCCCAAAAGCGGCTAGCCCTAGGGCAGCCGCACACGACCGCCGACGAAGCGGGCGACATTCATGCCAGACCTGTTGGTGAAGGGGCAAATTTTGGGCTGCAGCACGGCCGTCGCCTACGCGGTCACCACGGAGACCGTTGCGGAGGCCGTGCTTCGCCATGATTGCGACCCGGTTGCCGCGCACGCCCTCGGCCGCGCGATGACCGCCTCGATCCTCACAGCCGCCGCTCTCGGCGACCGGGAGCGTCTAAATGTGCGCTGGGCCTACGAGGGGGCACTCCGCAACATCGTTGTCGACACGGGCCCCGACGGCGCAACGCGCGCGTTCATTGCGCCCAACCATTTGGCCGACGTCGCCGATGAAGGCGAACTCTACGGCGCTGAAGGCAGCCTTCACGTGATGCGGTCCCGCGAAGGACTCATCTTATCCCAAAGCACGATCCGGACGGAGTTGCTCGAAGTCGTCGAGGATCTGAATCACTTCCTATGCGTCAGCGACCAGGTGGAATCCGCGATGGTCGCAACCATCGCGCTGGCCCCCGATCCAAAGTCCCCGATCCGAATCAGCCGCGGCCTGCTGCTTCAGGCGCTCCCCGACTGCGACTTGATCCGCTTTCAGGCCCTGCGCGACCGCATCCGCTCCCCCCGCGCGCTGGGATGGATGGGCCGCCCCGATGAATCCGACAATCTGGTTGAAAACCTCCTGCACTCCATTACAGATGAGGTGTGCGACCGCGCCCTGATCCGGCTCGAGCCCGCGGCTACCCCGGTTTTCCGTTGCAATTGTGATGCAGAAAAAATGGGCGCCGTGCTTCGCGCACTGCCGTATGAAGACCGGATGGACATCCTTCGGAAAAGAGAGCCTCTCACGGTCACCTGTCGATTTTGCGGCCGGCGGTACACGCTTTCCATCGAGGACTGCATCCGCGCGTGGAATTATGCCGGTCCACCGCCGCCATGACCCTCGAGCTCGTCGTTGCCCGACACCGCGAGGATCTGTCGTGGCTCCGCCGTGTGCCCCGTGACATTCGCATTTTCGTATACGACAAATCGGGTGCAGCAGCTCCTGGCGCAATCGCGCTGCCCAACATCGGACGCGAAGCGCACACGTACCTCTTTCACATCGCAACTCGGTATGATGCCCTAGCGGATGTCACGGTGTTCGTGCAGGGAAGGCCCTTCGACCATGCCCCGGACCTTCACAAACGTCTACGCGCCCTCTCTTCGGGCCAGGAAAGCGTGGCGGATTTCCGATGGCTCGGTTTTCTGGTGGACGAGGATGACGAGACCGGCTCACGATTGTTTCAGACGTGGAGCAAAAATACGGAACGGCGCCCGCTGAATATGGCCGAATTTTGGCGGCTCGTCTTCGGCTCCGAACCCATGCCTGACCGATTCGTATTTTTTGGCGGGGCCCAATTTGCAGTGACGCGCGAGATCGCCCACCGTCGCCCGCGCAAGTTTTACGAAGCGGCGCTGCAGATCGCCGGATCTTTTCCGGACGCGGCGCATTGCTTCGAACGCGTGTGGGACCGCATGTTCGGCGTGGATGGAATCCCGGAGTCCATCCGGGGACGGCCCCTGCCCTATTATCTGAAACCGATCCGCCGTCTGGGGGGCGCACCCGCTCATTGAATCGCCGGCCGCGGATGTGTGGCAGGATTCCGCCCAGCAGCAATCGATCTATTTCGACATATTGTCGATCGACTGCTTGAGTGGCGGTAAGAAAACCGGACTCCAACGGTTCCGAGATGTGGACCTTTGCGAGCCGCGATGGATGATCGCGCATCGAATAACGCGTATCGCGAGGACGAGGGGCTGCGTGACATCGATGAGCCGGCGACCGAAAAGCCGCGGCCGAGCACATCCAACACCGGTAACTTGCCGCCTAGGTCCAAACTTGCCCAATCGACCCGATCAGGGGAGCGCTAACAACAAGGCAGTCGTCAGGGTGTTGAAGAGGGCATGCATCGTCACTGCTGTTACGATCGATCCGCTTAAGGCGTAGGCCGCAGAGAGGGCGACTGACAGTGCAAACAAGGTGGCAAAGGAAGGTAGATGGCCATGAATGGCGGCAAAGAGGAAGGCCGAAATCAGCGTAGCCGCCCACGCGCCATACCGACGCGCCAGAACCGGCAAAAGGATGCCGCGAAACAGCAACTCTTCGAAGAGAGGCGCCAGGCCCACCGCCAGCGCGACGAAGTAAAGCCGCATCCAGGGATTTTGCTCTTCCGCCATGAGGACTGCGACATCCTGAAGTGAGGGCCGATAGCCGAGCAGGTTCAGCGCGAGCTGAAAAATAAAGGTCAGGGCAAGCAGGATTGGCAGGGCAGATAGAAGGGCGACCACCCCTTGGCCAACCGCCGGCAGGACATCCGGTGCCGAGATCCCAAACGCCGTTTTCCACGACAGTCGGCGATGGGACATTATTGCGGCAAGGGCCAGGAGCCCCAGAATATGGAACGCCAAACTCTGCAACACAACCAGACGCGAATCGCTTTGAATCGCGAGTGGCGCCGTCCATTCCAGCCACGCGTCGCTTATCAGGGCGGACGAGGCGAAACCCAAGCCCAACACGGCCAGCATGCATCCGGCATCCTCGATCCTCCAAGGCCGCGAGATCAGGTCGGCGACTGCGGCGCGTATCGGCGGGGGCCTCTGCCGCCAGTACAGCCAAAGCGCGATTTGGGCGAAGATCCCGATCAGCACGAGTACGCCATAGACCGCGCCGATCACGCCCGCGCGCTGCAACAGCTCGTACTCAAGTGGTGTAAGGCCGGCGGCGCTAGACTGATCGAGGGGCGGCATGGATCGGCCTCACGCGGCTGGCCGCGATTCGACCGTTTCGCGAATGACGTAGATCGGCTTGTTTTGCGCCTCGTGGTAGGTGCGAATCTGCATCTCGGCCAGGAGTCCCATGCTGATGAACTGCATGCCAAACGCGAGCATCATGAGCGGAGTGACGATCCAGAACGGCCGTTTCAACAGGTGGGGATCGGCAAGCACAAAGATCCGATCAATCGCGACGGCGGCGATCATGACGGCGGCAATCCCGCCGCACAGCAGGCCAAAGCGCCCGAAGACGTGAATCGGGCGTGTGCTGTATTGCAGCAGGAACTTAACCGTCAGTAGGTCGAGGACCACCCGAAACGTGCGCGAGAGGCCGTACTTTGATTTTCCGAAACGGCGCGGGTGGTGACTCACAACGACTTCGTCAATGCGGCCGCCGACCCAACTGGCGAGGGCAGGGATGAAGCGATGCATTTCCCCATACAGATGGACATTTTTGATCACCTCGCTTCGATAGGCCTTTAGCGTGCAGCCATAATCGTGAAGCGCGACACCGGTGATCCGGCTGATCAACGCGTTGGCAATCATCGAGGGCAGCCGGCGATTGAGGAATGCATCCTTGCGGTCTTTTCGCCACCCGCTGACCACGTCGTACCCAGCGTCAATCCGTTCGAGCAGCTTGGGGATGTCGGTGGGGTCGTTCTGCAGATCCGCATCCAGGGTCACGATGACCTCGCCACGCGCGGCGTGGAAGCCCGCGCTCATCGCCGCAGTCTGCCCAAAATTCCTGCGGAATCGGATGGCGCGGAAGTTCGGATATTTCTGCAGATTTTCTATCAGCAGCTGCCAGGTGCGATCCGTGCTGCCATCGTCCACCAGGATGATCTCGTAGGTCCGATCGAGCGTCGACAGCGAAGCGTGCAACTTTTCGCAGAGCAGGTGAATGTTCTCCTCCTCGTTGTATACGGGAATGACTACGGAGACCGCCGGAGGCGCTGACGCTGTCGACTGCATGACAGAGATAATGCGTTCTGGCGCACAGCGACGCAACACTGCGGTTCCGCCGGACTTTGGCCAACTGTCCACGGCGGCTTGGTGCCGTGAAACGCCCCGACCCTTCGGCCCGCTGACCACCGATGGCGCGAGGCCAAAGGTGGTCAGCGTTCCTTCTTCGGAAAGGGTCCCTAGGGCTTGAGTTCGATTCGGTAGAAGACGTTGGTCCCTGGCGGCGAAACGGCGCTCACCGTCGGATTCGAAGTCAGAGCCGTGCCGAAATAGATTTGCTGCCAATGACCGGTGATCGATGGGGCCCGGTGCACTCGGTAATTGTTGCCGGCCACCGCATCCCATGTGATGTGGTCGAGGGACCCGCCGCGCTGGATTTCAGAGATTTCCAAAACGGAGTTCGGGTTCAGCGGGACAGTGCCCGCGAGATATTCCTCGTAGTTGGTGTGGCCGTCATTGTCCGAGTCGTCGTTCGGATTGAGATTCCCGTAGAGCGCCTCCCACCAGTTGGGCAGTCCGTCGCCGTCCACGTCCGGATCGCTGTGATCTGCGATTCCGTCGCCATCCGTATCAGCATAGGTGGCGCCGGTGTCGATCAGCTTGAGATACTGCACCTGCTGGCCCAGGAACGGATTCCCGTTGAGAATCACCGTGAAACCATTGTTCAGAATATTGGATCCCGCGAATCCAGGTGAGGGCCACAGGTAATTCGTCGAGGGCGACGCAAGGTCAATGACGTTGTACACCCTGTGGGGCTGGATCCCGAACCAGTTCACGCCCGGTGAAACATTCACATTGACGTTGTAGGTGTCGAACCGATTTGTCGACCCTTGATAGTTGTTATTGACCGCCACGATCACCACGTCTTGAGAGGCCGCCGGCACGCCCGCCTTTTCGTATTTCACGACGGCGAAGATATTCGGATTCCATCCATTGGTTCCGGACAGCATGTAGTTGTTCTGGCTGCGCAGAGCAGGCGATTTCAGACGGGCGCTGTTCAGCCGCTTATAGGTCTCGAACATGTTGGTTTTCCAGCCGGCGTTGTTCCACACATTTGTCAGGTGGTTATAGCGCTTGAAGTGCGGAATGCCCTTGCCGAAGTTCACCTCATATCGGGCGTAATTGTTCAGCGGATTGATGCCGCGGTTGGTGTAGATGTGCGCGGCGTTCTGCAAGCCCATTTCCTGGCCGGCGAATAGCATCGGCACGCCGTCCCAAGCAGTCAGGATCGCATAGGCGTAGATGAGCCGCCACTGGTCATCGTGGGGCAGCAGCTCATCGTGTCCGGTCAGATTGAGCAGGATCGGCACAACGTCATACGCGTTGCGGCGGTTGTCGAACGCCTGCCAGGTTGGGAAGGTGAACGGCTGCTGGCCGCTGTAGGGCGTTCCGCCCCACGGTTTGTAGTCGAAGTATTGGTCGCGCCAGTAGAACACCATGTTTTCGTTCATGATGTCGAAGTGGCGCGCCGAGCGGAAACTCAGGCCGTTCCGTTTGTTGCCGTTGACTTCGCGGAAACCGTCGAGGGACTCCGCCATGAAGAGGAAATCCCACTTCACGCTTCGTGTTTTGTTGATGGTGTACTCCCAGAAGACGCTCGGCAGGCCCTGTGCGAAGTCGCAGCGAAGGCCGTCGATGCCCTTGTAGGACTGGTTCTTTGGCGTGCCGATCGGATGCCCGGATTTTTCTAGCCAGTAGATGGGGTAGTGCGCGAAGTAGAGCCACAATTCGCGAGTGGCATTCGTCGTGAATCCGTAGAAATCATCCTCCTGGAAGAGGTACCGGTCGCGCCAGTCGTCGGTCTGCTTCTGCACGAGCGCGTCGTAGGCGCCGAAGAAGAAGTCGGCTACATCGGTCCACTTGCCGAAATCCGTGCGGTCCGGCGCGACGGCGATGTCGGTGTTGTTCGCAGACTGGAAGTAGGTCGCGTGCGTGCCGTAATCGCCTGCCTTCGAATACCACTGGGGCCGCGCGACGCGAATCAGGTCGGTTGCATTCGTCGCCCAACTAGGGAACATTTCGACGGCCACTTCGCCGATTTCGCAGTCCCAGGCCGAGTGGTTGAAGGTCCCGTCGAGCATCACCCCAATCCCGTTCTGGTCCATCGCCTGCACGAATTCCTGGAACTCGAGCATGGCCTGGCTGCCGTCGGGCACGTAGGGATCGCCGAGAACGGGGTTGACCTTCCAGTAGTTGCGCACAGCGTAGGGGCTGCCCGGGTCATAGTCGAGGCCCGTGCTCGGGTCGATCTCGCGGTTGTCGAAGCCGATCGGGTGAATCGGCTGCAACCACAGCATGTTGACGCCCAAACTCTTGAAGAAGTTCGTGCTCAGGCGGTCGAGCCCGTCGCCGACATCCTGCTGGTAGATATCGCGGAAGGTGCTGCGCCCGGCGAATTGATCGCTCGTGGCTTCCGCGGTCATCGGGTTTAGCTCATACATCGTGAGGTTCAGCGCTTTCTTGGGCGTCACGACAACGGCGAGGTCCCGACGCAGCGCGTTGTCGGTGTAGTAGTAGCGCTTGCCATTGATCTTGTAGCGCGCGGTAACGCGATAGGCCCCGCACTTGTTGACCGGCAACGTCACGCTATAGGGGCCGTTTCCGCTTCCGCTCATCGGATAGGCGCGATAGTACGTTGTCGCGCTGGCCGGCGTTATCGTCTCCCAATCCTCGTCGCCCGGAAGCACCGCGAAATCGCGCCGGTTCAAATTCGAGAACAGCTCGACCTCCGAGATCACATTCGTGCCCGACGGACCGTTGATCCAAAGGTGGAAGGTGATGTACTCGACGTCGCCCGCGAGCTCATCGAGGAAGAACCGCCGAATGTTGTAATTCGCGTTATTCGTGTTCCCGTTGACCACCGAGACCATGTAGGGCCTGCCGCCGTCGAACACGCCGTCCAGGTTTTCATCGCGAATGCTCTCGATGCTCACCGGCAGGAAATCCGTGATTTCGAGATCGTTGGGATTGTTGTCGAAGCGGGGCGGGCACTGGCTCAACGTGCCGCCGCCGTCGTTATCATCCATCGCGACCGCCGCGATATAGATTTTCTTTGGCACATGGCCGAAGACCTCGACCAGGTTCAGCTCGCCCTCTAGCGCCTGACCCGCCGGCCCCATCGCGCTGCGTCCGCCGGCCCCGGCATTGTTGAACGCGTGATAGCCGTTGGTGACGCGCGACTCGGCAACCAAATATGGCTTGCTCGCCTTATTGAAGAAGATGACGCCGGCCTTCGCCCAGGGAGAGGGTTCTGGACCGCTGAATTGGTCGGTCACGTACAGGAAGTGATCGCCGCTCGTCTCGCTTCCGTTCGCCGACCAGGTTGCCACGTAGAGGTTGTTGCTCTTGACCGCGGCCCAGATTCGCATGCCGTTGTCGGCGATTTCGTATTGGGCGCTGTCGAACAGCCCGTCCATCACGAAGAAGTTGGTGATGACCACGCAGGGTCCGACGTTGACATTCCAGTTTGCCCCGCCGTTGTTGTCCCAGATGGTACCCGCGGAGTTGCGGAAGACGAAATTGATCTGGGTCGCGACGCCGGGAACCGCGTATGTGAACTGCCACTGGCCGCCGCCGAGATTGTTCATCGTGTTTGTCGTGACTCCAGTGAAGCCATTGTAGCCGATGTAAATCTGGATCGGCGAACTGTTGCTCAACGGGCCCTCGTTCGGTGTATACGTGATCGTGAGCGTGCTGCCGGCGCACTGGTTCACAGTATTGGGTGTCCACGTCACCTGGGGCGGAATGAAGCCTCCTCCACCGCCCGCATTGGTCTCGACACAGGTCGATGGCTTGCTTGCGCCGTTGTAAATGTTGAAGTGCCAGGCATTCGTGTGCAGGAGATAGCCCTGCCGGACCTCGCACCCGTTCGGCACACCGTCGCCATCCGAATCGAGATTGTCATCCCAAATGCCGTTATAGAACGTTTCGGCATTCATCGGGTTGAGTCGAGTCCAGGTCTCACCGTAATTGGGGATCATGTCCTGATTGCCCTGCGATGACGTATCGCCCGGCCACGGGACATTCGGGCCCGGCGCGGTGCCGCTGAAGAAATTGGGCATTTCGACCTCATCCGGCAGGCCGTCTCCGTCAGAGTCGATCGCATTGACGCCATAGAGATTGAACACGCGCCGCACCGCGGTTCGGCTGGTAACCGATCCGCTGACGGCAACCGCCTCGAAGAACTGCGGGCCGTTCACAAAGGCTCCCCAGAGCCGCTGGGTCACGCCTCCGACAATCCAGCGCCCGTCAAAGACGTTGGTCGCGCCGTTCACGCTCCCCACCAGCGGAAGTTCCTTGCCGTCCCAGAAGAGGCGCAGCGACGACGCGCCCGGCGCGCTCACTATCGTGCGGAAAAACGGCAACTCGATGTTGGATCCCGTCCCGCGATTGATTCCGGCGAAGGTAATCGTTGGAGGCGTCCCCGCCGCCACATTGAACGTCCTCACCAGGGTGCTCGTGTTGATGATATTTCGCGGCTGGCCCCAATCCGCCTCCAGCGCGCGAACGGTGACCGTATGCGTACCGACCGACAACGGGGGCAGCACAAATCGCCATTCGCCCTTCTGAATTTCATCGCAGGGCGTCCACGCGCCGCCGTTTACGCTAAACTCCACATAGTATGCGGTTTTGTCCTCGTTGGTCACGGTGACAACCGTCGAGCCGACAATCGTACCGGCTTCCGGCGGCCAAAGGATCGACAGATCAGGCCCGCGTCGGTCGACATAAACCACCTCGCGGAATGTATTGAAAAGGGCCGGCTTGCTCGGCGGACGCCCTACAAACGCGCGGCCCTGCACTAGGTGCAGACCCTCAGCCATGTTCGTGAGGGTCGCCGTAAGGCGGAAATGCCCCGTGCCGCCTGCCCCGCCGACCGTGATCGGATTGGCCGACTGAAATTTGCCGCTGACGTTGTCAACACCCGTGGAGAAGAAATTCGTCGGGTGCATCTTCTGACCAAGCCCCCATTTGATCATCACCGAATCGACCGCGCCATCCGGCGGGTTCTGGTAGTGGACGTTGATGTCCACCGTATCGGCGGTGAGTCGCACAATCTGGCGCAATTTGTTCGTCGCGAGCCGGCCTCCGGGCACTACCCACGCCATGGTCGGCGCGTTGGTGCCGCCCTGCACGAACCTGAGCGGGTCGCCGTCAGCCTCTGGAACTCGCGGAGCATAAAACACCCACCCTTGCCCACTGTTCCCGGCGGGGATCGTCAGGTTGACGCGGCCGTTGCTGTCCACGGTCAAATTCGGCGCGGAGAAAATCGAATAATTTTTGAGGACGGTTCCGGGGTCGAATGATGTCTGCACATTGTTGCGGGTCTGCGACGAGCCGGAGTCGTTGAGGCCGACAAGGAGCAGCCCCTCGCCGGCGTTGGGGTTCCCGTTGTTGTTCATGTCCTGAAAGCGCTCGAACACGAAGAAGTCGCCTTCCGACCATCGCGTCCACTCCGAGGCGCGCGCAAACTGCTTGTTCACCCAAATCATGTTTGGCACGGCGTTGTAGTTGTAGTCGCCCAACGCGGAACCGTAGCCGAGTTTCATCCATGTCTTCGTATTGACCTCGCTGCCAGCAAGGTTGTTTCCGGTGAAGAACACGACGGGCAAGCCAATGCGCGTCAGAATGTAGGCGTACGCCAGGTCGAGCTTGTTCGGGGGATTCTCATCATGGCTGTGCGCGAACATGACGCCTTCGGCGGGTGAAAAGCCGGAGGTGATATTGTCCAGCGCCGCCAGATTCCCGCCGTTGAACGCCGGTCCGATTATTTGGGCTTTTCGAGGGAAATCGAGGTAGCGGAATTTGTTGCCGAAATTACGCCAGTAAT
This sequence comes from Kiritimatiellia bacterium, assembly GCA_025054615.1. Classification (NCBI taxonomy): domain Bacteria; kingdom Pseudomonadati; phylum Kiritimatiellota; class Kiritimatiellia; species Kiritimatiellia bacterium. Next base: position 114,801 of record JANWZO010000003.1, on the reverse strand, counting down.
CGATCTCCCCCTGGCTGCCGATGAAGAATTCCGAGAAAATCAAGGCGTCATCGCGTTCCTGATAGTTGAGGTAAAGCTGCTCATAGCTCGTTGCCGCGTTTGTGTAATCCGTGTAGCCGCGACGATAGTCAAAGTTGTACTGGATCTCGTGCAGGAACGTGCCAACCTGCCCGGGCAATCCGAAAAAGTTTGCCACCATGTGCTTCGGCGCATCGAGCCGCACGCCGTCGTAATCCATCGCATTGCCCAGCCAGGCGACCCAGCGGCAAAGGTACTGAATCGTGTTTTCCGCGGTCGGCGGTCCATAGGGATATTTGTCCGGTTGGCCGGGATGGCGGATGAAGGGCGCGGGCGGGAACGAGTAGTTGGGCGAACCCGTGCTAAATCGATTGTCCGCCTCGACCTGAAAGTCGATCAGGCTGACCAGCTCTTGATGAAGAGTGCCACCATAGCCATTGCCATGGTCCCAGATGAACATTCGTGGCGCGCGTTTGAATCCGCCGGGCTGGCTTGCGTCCCACCATCCGTGATAGTCGTTCGGAACGGTACCTGGATACGTGCGAAAGTCCGGCCCGTTGCCGTTGTGGTTCATCACGATGTCCGGATAGATTCGAATGTGAGATCGGCGCGCATTGTCCACCATGTTGCGCAACGATCCCCGTGTACCGTATCGAGTGGCGCGGGATCCGCGTTGGGGCACATCTCCAAGGTCGAACTTATCAAAATGGCTGTAGCCAACGTTACCTCCTCCCGCAAATTGCCCACCCGCATGCGGCGATTTTGCCGGAGGCGGCGTCCACAGGCCCTCATAGCCGATCTCGGCTATTTCAGGAATGCGCCGGTAAATCTCATCCCATTCAGTCTCGAAATATTGGAGAATCACTTCAGCGCGTGCGATGCCCCAAACTAGCGGCAGGAGCGCCGCAACGAACCCAAATACCCGCCAACGTGATCGCGCCATGGTCCTATCTCCTGATCTTATTCGATAAAGCTCAAATTCGCCCAAACAAGTAAAACGCTTTACTACATTACACGCCCCGCCGCGATTGTGAAGAAAATTTGAAAAATTTTTTCGCGCCCCATTTTGGGGCCGCCAACCGTACTTTCCCAGCCGAACGCAGACTGCACAAATTATTACCCCGCGTTTTCTAAATGATTCAAAACTTTTCAGATCCGAAAACAGTATTCACGATGACCTGGGAATGATCCGACATCGTCAAAACGACCCGCTCACGGCCGAAACATTTAAGCGGGCCCTCCCCGGCTTTCAGATCTTGGTGCGTCCGTGTCTGCGTTCCACGCAGGACTTTGCCATTTCCCTTTTGCGTTCGGGTCAACTGAGAGCGCCAGCAATCATCGTCGCCTCCCGCCAGACTGCAGGTCGCGGGCAACGCGACAACCGGTGGTGGTCCGATCGCGGATCGCTGTGCATGACCTTCGTCTTGTCCGCTATCGGAGAACCGCCGGGGCAAGTCCCGCTTCGTGCTGGGCTTGGAGTGGCTGCCGCGCTGGCGCGTTGGGCCCCAACGGCCGCCCTCTCTCTCAAATGGCCGAATGATGTGCTGGCAAACGGCCGCAAAATTGCCGGGATTCTCTGCGAACGCTTGGAAGAGTGCGACGTGATTGGCATCGGCATTAACGTGAACGTACGCATGCAGGCCATGCCAACGGATGTCCGGCGCCGCTCCGCATCGCTTCACCAACTGACGCGACGACCGGTGCTCCGAATGTCCCTTGCCGTGGACGTTGCTCGGGAGTTGATGTCCGCCCTGAAACGCCGCGATTTTTTCGAGGAGTATTGCAGGTGGCTCATCCAGCTCGGCCGCGACGTGACCGTTCGCACGGATGATGGAGTTGTCGCGGGACGTTGCCAGGGAATCGATGACTGCGGCCGGCTGCTCCTCGAAACTGATCGCGGCGTGATCGCCCTTTCGGACAGCCGAGCAATCGTTGGTTGAGTTCTTCAACGCCTCTGGCTGTTGATCTCGACGGGGTTCATCAGGTCCCGGCCCGGCCTGCGCGCTTATTCGCTCCGAGCTGCTGGCGGACTGCCTCGATGACGGGTTCCGCGGGGATGTCATCCATCCGCGTTGTCGGGCGCACCACGCGGTGAATATTTCCGTAGGGACCTGTCCGAACCGGGTCCGTCGGCCCAAAAATCGCCACCGTCGGCGTTTCGACGGCTGCGGCAATATGCATAGGCCCGGAATCGACCGTCACCAGCAGGTCAAGCGCTCGAATCAGCCCCACGAGGTCAATGAGCGTGGTCTGGCCGCACAAATTTCGTGCGGACCCGCCAATAAGTCCGGCCAGCTCCGCGCAGGCGCCAGCGTCCGCAGCCCCTCCGAGGATCAGCCACGAGCCGACCTCATCGCGAAGCGCGCGAGCCGTTTCCGCGAAGCGCCGGACCGGCCAGTTTTTTTCTGGACGCCGCGAACAGGGCAACAGGCCGACGCGCGGTCGGGGGTCCTCCAGAACCGCGGGCGGAATGCGTATCGGAAACTCCACGGGTGAATCCGGAACTCCGAGATACCTAGCGGTGTCGAGGCACTCCTCGACCGCATGGCGGTTTTTGTTTCGGGGCCCGGCCACGGCATCGTAGAACAGGCGGGAGCCTTCGCGGGGAAACGAGGGGCCAATCACTCGCGCCACCCTTGCCGCGCGCGCGACCAACGCGCTTTTTAAAAGCCCTTGGAAATCGAGTGCGAGGTCGTACTCTAGCGTGCGCAACTCACGAAGAAACGCGTGTCCGTCGCGCACGAGGCTTTTCCGCGGGAACGAGATCGCGCGCGAAACAGGTTCGAATCGTTCCACCAGCGGGCGGTAGACGTCGTGGCACGCCCAGTCCACCTCCGCGCCCAGCGCCGAACGGATCCGGTGCACGGCCGGCAGCGCATGGAGAAGATCGCCGAGAGAGCTGAGCTTGACGACGAGGATCCGCTTCACCGCGCCCCGCGCGATTCGAGGAGATAGAGCATGATCGCCTTCTGGGTGTGCAGCCGGTTTTCGGCCTGGTCGAAGACCACCGACTGCGGGCCGTCGATGACCTCCGCGGTCTGCTCGTAGCCGCGCATCGCCGGAAGGCAGTTCATGAAAATGGCGTCCCGCTTCGCCACGCGCATGAGGCGCGCATTGACCTGATACGGCATGAACACCTTCACACGGGATTCCATTTTATGCGCCGGGATGTGGTAGCTCATCCACGAATCCGTATAGATCACGTCCGCGCCCCGCGCCGCCTCGGCAGCGTCGGAGGTCACGGCGACATTGGATCCGTTCTTCCGCGCGAATTTTCTAGCGGCGGACACCACATGCGGAAGGGGTTCATATTCCTCGCCCTTGGGGCAGCCCACGTAGATGTCGATGCCGAATTTCGCGCAGCCGAAGAGCAGCGAATGGGTCACATTGTTGTTCCCGTCGCCCAGAAAGGCGAGCTTGAGGCCCTTCAACCGACCCTTTTTCTCGCGAATCGTCTGTAGGTCGGCGAGGATCTGGCAGGGGTGCTCGTAGTTCGTTAGCGCGTTGATCACCGGCACCGAGGCAAGCCGAGCCATTTCCTCAATGTGCGCCTGCTCAAACAAGCGGCCCATGATGATGTCCACGTAACGGCTGACGACGCGTACGAGGTCCGCGACATTTTCCTTGCCCGCGCTGAGCGGAGAGTTCGCCAGATCGTAAAAGATCGCATGCCCCCCCATTTGGGTGGCGCCGGTCTCGAAGGAGACCCGCGTGCGCAGCGAGGGCTTCTCGAAGATCATCAGCAGGGTCTTTCGGCGCATCGCATCCCGATATTCGTCCGGGTGTGCCTTGATGTGGTCGGCGCGGTCGAGGATTTCCGACAGCTCGGCGGAGCTCCATGTCTCAAGCGTGGTAAGGTGTTTCACGGCGCGGCCCTAACTGGTCAAATCTTCGTGATAGCGGTCGATTTCCTGTTCGCGCTCAAAAATCATCGCAAGCAGCACTGCACGGACCCACATGCCGTTGCGAACCTGACGCCAATATTTGGCGCGCGGATCGTTGTCGATCTCCGGCGCGATCTCGTTACGCCGGGGTAGCGGATGCATGATGATCGCCTCCGGCTTCAGAAGCCGAAGGTGTTCGACGCGCAAGTGGTAGCGGGTCGTGTCGATGGCGCGGCTTTCCCCGGCCTGGTCCCATTCGTCCTGGATGCGAGTCATGTAGACGGCATCGACCAGCGGCAGCACCGATTCGAAATCCGAAGTGAGCTCGTAGCTCACGCGCGCGGCGTCCAGTTTTTCGAGAATATCTGCCCCGATCTGGAGTTGACGCGGCGCGACAAATATCTGCTTCACACCTGCATAATGGCGCAGCAGCAGCGACAGCGAGCGCACCGTGCGGCCCCGCAACAGGTCCCCGACGAAGGCGATCGTCGCCCCTTCGAGGCCGCCGCGCCGCTTTTCGAGGCTGCGCTGAAGTGTGTAGATATCCAGCAGGGCTTGGGTGGGGTGTTGGTCCTTGCCGGATCCGGCGTTGATCACCGGCACGGGACGGTCGGTGCGCGAGAGCATCCACGCGATGCGCTCCGCAAAACCGCCTTCCGGGTGACGCATGATGATCACGTCGAAATAAGAGCTGAACGTGCGCACCGAATCCTCCTGCGACTCGCCCTTGATCTCGCTCGAGGTGTGCGCATCGCGAACCTCCGCGGGCTGGATGCCGAGAATCTGGCAGGCCGCATAAAACGAAAGAAAAGTGCGCGTTGAGGGCTGTGCGAAGTAGAGCATCGCGCGCTTCTCGCTGAGCAGGTCCTGCAGGAATTTCATGCCCCCGCGTGTCTTCGCGATTTTTCGCATCTTGGTAGCCAGGTCGCCGATGCGGTCGAGCATGGGCCGGTCGAACTGTTGCGCGATCAGCGCGTGGTACGGGCGGCTGCCCCGGTTCAGGAGCGGACCCTTCTGTTCGGGGTCCATGTCGCGGAAGGTCTCCCACGGCAGCGAGCGCAGCGGACTTTCACGGAAGGCCATGTTGACGGGATACGCCGACCGTCCGCCCTTTCGCAACTGAAAAAATGGCCGACTGCAGCCTCCCCGGCACTCGCCTTTTCTGAGCGGTGCGGCATAATTCAACGCATGAATATCGGCATCCTTGGCGACGGAGGCTGGGGAACCGCCCTCGCCCTTGTCCTCCACCGCAACGGCCATCGGGTTCGCATCTGGGGTCCTTTTCCGGACTATGTGCACGAGGTCGCCACGCGCCGCGAAAATCCCAAATTCCTCCCGGGCGTGGCGCTTCCACCCGACCTACTGTGGACCTCAGACCGCGAACTGGCTGTCGCCGGCGCCGATTCGATCGTCCTCGCGGTTCCCTCAAGGTTCTATGGCCGGGTCGCGTCGGACTTCGCGCCGTTTCTCCCGCCGCAGGCCCTTCTCATCAGCGTCTCCAAGGGTCTCGACCAGGAAACCCGCCTGCGCCTGACGGAAATCGCCGAACGCCGACTAGGCCGGGGCCCGGTTGCTGCCCTATCTGGGCCAAGCCACGCCGAGGAGGTCGCCCGCGGCATTCCGACGGCCGTCGTGGCGGCTTGCCCCGACCACGAGGTCGCCGCCGCTGTTCAGCGACTTTTCAACAACTCGGCGTTCCGCGTTTACACCAGCGAAGACATTGTGGGCGTCGAACTAGGCGGCGCGCTCAAGAATGTGATCGCGCTGGCGGCCGGGATCAGCGATGGCATCGGTTACGGCGACAACACGAAGGCGGCGCTTATCACACGCGGGCTGGCAGAAATGACGCGGCTGGGCGTGGCGCGGGGCGCTCGCGCCGAGACGTTTGCGGGCCTCAGCGGCATCGGCGACCTGATCGTGACGTGCACCAGCCGGCTCAGCCGGAATCGGGCTGTCGGCGAACGGCTCGGCCGTGGCGAGCCCCTCTCGAGCATTCTTACGGGTATGGAACAGGTCGCCGAGGGGATCTGGACCTGCCGTGCGGCGTGGGAGCTGGCGCAGGAAATGGGTGTCGAAACGCCCATCATCGAACAGGTTGTAGCGGTGGTGCACGACAGACGGGATCCGCGCGAGGCCGTGCACGCGCTCATGTCGCGGCCTCCCCGCCGCGAATCGGAAAATTTCGGCGTCGGCTAGCCGGCCCGGCCGGCGTCGAACCCTCCGAACCGCCGAGCCACCTTACCGTACAGCGGCGCCGATGAAGACCATCACAAAGAGGGCGACTGTTTCAACGATCCCGAGGGCCATCAGGTAGTTGCCGAATCCCTTGCCGGTTTCGGCCATGGCGTCCGCCGCGCCCGCGCCGACCTTTCCCTGGTACCAGGCGGACACGCCCATCGCGATACCGCCAAAGAGTCCAGTCCCGATCATTCCCCAAAACTGCGCGGGCGACTCCGCCGCGGCCCGGAGGATGTTGTTCATCAGAATCATCCCGTAAATTGTCTGCGACAGTGGCGCCCCGACAAACGTGACGAGTATGAAAGGAGCGGCCCGGCTCTGCGCGAAACACTTCTTCCAGGCGCCGACCGCCGCCATGCCCGCCACTCCGGCGCCGAGCGCCGAGCCCACCGCCGCCATGGCGACGGACGCCGCCGCTCCTAACCGACCCAGTCCCGCCATTACTTCGGCTTCCATCTGCGTGCTCCTTTCACATTCGATCAGTTGTTCGCGTCGCCAGACACCACGGGCGCCCGCCTGCGCCGTTGAAACGGCGCATACGGTCGGCCTGTCCATTGCATGCCCATGTGCGACGAAAATTCCAATGTATTCAAACGGATTCCATGCACCAATACGCCCATGGCCGCCAGCGTAATGTTCAGGGCATGCCCGAAAAAGATGATGAACGCTCCAACGATCCCCGAAAGGAATCCGCTACCGGCCGTCCCCATTTCGTTGAAGGACGACGCCACCGCATAGGAGGCGAAGCCGACAGCAAAGAGACGGAGATAGGAAACGACGTCGACAAAATTGCTAACAAGATTCAGCGGCAGCATAACGTGGTTGAACCACTCCTGTTTGAACGAGGCCACCGGCGTCATAAACAGGACGATCAGGGCCACACCGGCGAGAAACATCCAGAGCACCCATCCGGGAAAGGGGTCGCCCAGGACCATGTTCCGGGCCGCGAAATACATCGTCCACGTCGTGCAGGTCCACCCGATCTGGGCGATTGCCTGGGGGCTGTTGCGCAAACGGACGGCATTCCACAGGTGAGCCAGCGTGAGATGAATGGCGCCGATCAGGAAACAGAGATGCTTGATATTATCCTCGTCCGTCAGCCAGGCAACCCGCAGCCGCGCGAGGGGGGCGGGGACGTCGGCGATGCCGAAATAGGTTCCCGTCAAAACGCCCCACAGAATCGTCGCCGAGCCCAGGACAGCCAGCAGGCGAAACGGCTCAGGCGGCGCGGAGGGGAGCTTGCGTCGCGCGAGCCAGGTCAGGGCCAGGAATAGCGCGCCGTACCCCGCATCGCCCACCAGCATTGCGAAAAACAGGCTGAAGAACAGCAGGAACGGCGCGCTGATGTCGATTTCCCGATAGCCCGGCATAATCCCGATGGCTTTGAAAACGGTCTGAATCGGCCGCACCCACGCCGGGTTGCGGATCAGGGTCGGAACCGGCTCATCCGGTTCCGGATCCCGAATCCGAAGGCCCCAGCCGTGTCGGGCAGCCGCCGCCCGCAGCGCCTCCACCTGGTCTGCCGGACAGTAACCCCGAAGAAATGCAATGGGCTCTGCGGAGCCCATCCCCTCGCGCGCCTCGAGAAACCGGACCAGGTCTTCCGCCTCTTCCGCCAGCTCGCGCACGGCGCGCGCATCGGCGGCATGTTCCTTGAGCGCCTCCTGCAACGAGGCCAGCCGCCCTTCGAGGTCGCGGATGCGGCGGTCGATTTCGTTCAGCGACAGTTCAGGAAGCCGTACCTCTTGCGCATCGACGGCGACGGGTTCCCGGCTGATCACGGCAAAGTAGACGCCGGACTTGTCGCGATGCAACACTCGCACCACCGCGTTCGGCAGGTCTGGCGGCTCGCGGTCGGGCTGCATCTGGTAGAGGCGGATGAAAATATTGCGGCGGCCAAGCTCGATAACCACCGAGGGATCGAACGAGCCGAACGGCTCGATCCGGCGACGCTCCTGACGCAGCTCCTCTAGCTCCTCCGCCATATCGCGAAGGGATCCCACCAGCGACCAGATTTTTTCGACGACCTGCTCCGGCGGCGCCCCGCTCGGCGGGCGATCGCCTTTCGGCGGCAGGACCTCGAGCGCGCGCGTGATGTGCGCAAGACGCGCGCGCGCTTGGTCGAGGTCTCGGCTTTCAGGGGTGCGGACCGGGTGCAAGTGGAGAATGCCGAGATCGCGTAGGGCGGCCAGGGTGGCCTCGCGGTCCTTCGCAAGACAGAGCAGCGTAACGCTCTTCATCGGGACGATCACGGCATCGCCTCCGCGGCTGCGGTCTTGGATTTGGCGATTTTCGCGCGCGCGACCTCGGCCGTCTGCTGGTCGCCGAGGAAAATGCGGATGATTCGGATGTTTGCCTGTGCCTCAGGGATTTTCACCTTTTCAAACAGGTTCACGCGCTGGGTGGTGATGCGGAGTTCCTCTCCGAGCAGCCGGTGTTGTTCCGCCAGGATTTCGCGTTCGATCTGCAGCCGGATACGCTGTTCGATCGCCGCGCGAGCGTCATCGATCCACGGATCGGTGGCGTGAAGGTCAATCTCAACAGGCTCAAATTCGATCCCCTGGAGGACCGGAATATTGACCCCGGCGATGTTTCCGATTGTCGTGCGAACCTCCTTGAGCACGACCATCGACGCGAGGTCCACAGGCAGCGCAAAGAGCCGGATCCACGGAGCGATCGACGACATAAGGCGATCCTCCTCTTCGCGCACCTCGTCGATCCTCTGCTCCAGCCGGCGCATCTCCATCTGCAATTGCTGTTTTTTCAACTGCAGGGTGGGCAAATAGCGCTTGAACCGCCGCAGGGCGTCGCGCTGCGCCTTCAATTCGTTCTTGGTGTGTTTGATCTTCGCCATCGGGATCCGTGAAACGATGGTCCCCCTCTACTTCGTGGGCCAATATTTCTCGATCATCTTGGTCGGGATCCCTGTCTCCGCGGGCTCAAAACAGTCGGCGAGGATTTGCCAGCCGAGATCCAGCGCCTTTTCCAGCGGGATATTGACGCTTAGGTCCATCATTTCCCGTTCAAACCGCTCGCCGTATTTGAGCAGTTTCCGGTCCCACGCGCTCATGCGAAACCCCATGGCCTGCTTTTCCAACGTCTCCTTGTAAGCTGCGTAGAGCTGGATCATCGAGTTCATGATGGTGCGGTGGTCGGGCCGCGTTTTGTCATTCACGAGCTGTTTGAGCCGGCTGAGCGATCCGAACGGCTCAATGCGGCCGTTGCGGAGGTAAAACTGGCCCTCCGTGATGTAGCCGGTATTGTCGGGCACCGGATGGGTGACGTCATCGCCGGGCATCGTCGTTACGGCCAGGATCGTGATCGACCCCGCTGATTCGAAGTCGACAGCCTTTTCGTAGCGAGCGGCGAGTTGGCTATAGAGGTCGCCGGGATATCCGCGATTCGAGGGAATCTGCTCCATCGTGATCGCGATTTCCTTGAGAGCATCAGCAAAATTCGTCATGTCCGTCAGCAAAACCAGCACGCGTTTGTTCTGCAGCGCGAATTGCTCGGCGACGGCCAGGGAAATGTCCGGCACCATGAGGCACTCGACGGTTGGGTCCGCAGCCGTGTGCACGAACAGCACGGAACGCGACAGCGCGCCCTTCTCTTCAAGAATGTCGCGAAAAAACAGGTAGTCGTCGTGCTTGAGCCCCATGCCGCCGAGAATGATCACGTCCACTTCCGCCTGCAGCGCAATGCGCGCGAGCAGCGGATTGTAGGGCTCGCCCGCGACGGAGAAGATGGGCAGTTTCTGTGACTCGACCAGCGTGTTGAACACGTCGATCATCGGGATGCCCGTCCGGACCATATTGCGGGGGATAATGCGCTTGGCGGGATTGACCGAGGGGCCGCCGATCGGCGTCATGTTTTCGGTGATCGCGGGACCTCGGTCCCGGGGCATCCCGCTGCCGTTGAAGACGCGACCCAGCAGAGTTTCAGAGAACGGGACCCGCATCGGATGGCCGAGGAAGCGCACAGTCGCATCGGTGGTAATGCCGCGGCTTCCCGCAAACACCTGCAAGTAGACCCGGTCGCCCTCGAGTCGGATAACCTGTGCCAGCGAGGTGCCATGAGCGGACTGCACTTGGGCCAGTTCGCGGTAGCCAACGCCCTCGGCCCGAACCACGATAACATTCCCGGAAATCTGGTCGATCTTCTGAAAGGTTTTATACATACGCGGTCACCTCCGCGGTCATCTGTTCGATGCGGGTTTCCGCTTCGCTAAATTCCGGAGAGTCCATCGGCGCACGGTTCCAATCTTTGGTCACCTGCGTGAGGCGCTGGAAAAACTGCCGAGCCGCATCCTTCTCGGTGAAATTCATCGGCGTCTTCAAAATCTTGTAGATACGACTGAAGACGTATTTTTGGCGGTCGGCCGAGGTCGCTGCGTCCACGGGATGGAAGGCGTCCTGTTGCAGGTACACTGCATCCAGATACTCAGCCTTGAGATAGACCACAAAGTCGTCGATGGACGTCCCCTCCTCGCCGACGACCTTCATCATCTGGTTCACGTCGTTGCCGCGGCGAAGGATGCTTCGGGCGTAGGCGACCTGCTCGGCCGGGACCACACTTTCATACTTGCTCCACGAATCCAGCGGCTGGATGGCCGGAAAGCGTCGCGCGTCTGACCGCTCGCGCGAAAGGCCGTGAAACGCCCCGACCACCTTGAGCGTGCTCTGCGTGACCGGCTCCTCGAAGTTGCCGCCGGCCGGACTGACGGTTCCGCCAATCGTGACCGAGCCGATGCTGCCGTCGCGCAGCCGCACAACGCCGCCGCGCTCATAAAAGGCCGCGATCACAGACTCCAGATAGGCCGGGAAGGCCTCCTCGCCGGGGATCTCCTCGAGCCGGCCCGACATTTCGCGTAGCGCCTGCGCCCAGCGGGAGGTCGAGTCGGCCAGCAACAGCACGTCGAGACCCATCTGGCGATAGTATTCCGCGAGGGTGACGGCCGTGTACACCGAGGCTTCGCGCGCCGCCACGGGCATGGAACTCGTGTTGCAAATGATCAGCGTGCGCTCCATCAGGCTGCGGCCCGTCCGGGGGTCCTGCAGGTGCGGAAACTCGCGAAGTGTTTCCACAACCTCCCCCGCCCGCTCGCCGCAGGCCGCGATGATCACGATGTCCACCTCGGCATAACGGCTGGTGATCTGCTGAAGTACGGTCTTGCCCGCTCCAAACGGCCCGGGAATGCAATAGGTGCCGCCCCGCGCGACCGGAAAAAAGGTGTCCACAATGCGGACCTTTGTCACCAGCGGCTCCGTGGGGCGGAGCCTTTCGACATATGCGCGAATGGGGAGTTTGACCGGCCATCGCTGAACCATCCGCACCTCCTGGTCCCGACCCCGTTCGTCCTGCAGGATGGCCACGACGTGCTCGACCGGATATTCGCCGGCCGGCGCGACGGATTTGACCGTCCACCGACCGGCGAGTCGGAACGGAACCATGATTCGATGCTTGAAAATCCCCTCGGGCACCCACCCTAGCGCATCCCCTGCCTCGACGATGTCGCCCGGCCTGGCGATCGGGGTGAAAGGCCAGGTTTTCTGACGGTCCAGCGCCGGTAGATACTTCCCGCGTTGCAGGAAAAAGCCGCTCTCAACCGCCAGCTCGGGCAGTGGGTTCTGGAGGCCGTCGTAGATGCGCGCGAGCAGCCCCGGGCCGAGCTCCGCGCTGAGCAACTCCCCGGTGAATTCGACGGGGTCGCCCACGCGCAGGTCGCTCGTATCCTCGAATACCTGCAGCTCGGCGATGTTGCCCCGGATTCGGATCACCTCTGATTTCAACCGCAAGTGGCCGGTGCGCGCATACGCCACTTCGTTCTGCGCCACCGGCGACTGGAATTCCACCTTGATGAGATTTCCATTAACCCCCGTGATCTTGCCGATGTGCGTCGTGCTCATGCCGTCAACTCCGTGGATGCCGCGCGCCGCGACGGGTTTCTAACGGATCCCGATTACACTACGTCTCGGCGCCTCGCTAGATGGCTGATTTCGCGCTCTCACCTCGATGCCCTCGCCGCGCGGACGGCCGCCGTGGCGTCGTCGAACCGCTTCCGGCCGTCTTCATCCGAGTAACATCCCCAGCGCTCCGATAATTTGAGCTTGAGAGCATACGCCAGAACGGTGGAAAGGCCGAACGGCTCCTCCCGCGCCCATTCGTCGAGGAGTGACCACCGGAAACGGTCCAGCGACAACTCGCGCTCGAGCGGATTGGGCTTGGCGTACGCTTCGATGACCGCCTGCTCTACATACACGCTAAAGCCCTCATGCGGACGAAGATGCGGAGCGGGATCCGTCTCCAGCCGCGCCGCTCGCGCCCGAGCGAGCGCGTTCCGCAACTGCGTCTCCGCGGAGCGCCACCGGGCCGCCAACTCCGAACGCGCCTCATCCCAGCGCCCTTCGACCACGGCCTCGATCTCGCGCACGACTCGCGGCTCAAGCAGTCGCCGCGCCTCCCCAAGAAACTGGCTAAACGTCCAGGGCGGCGCCGCCGAAAGCGTCAGCGCGGGCAGGCTGGCGACGAAATAGTAGAAGCTCATGCCGCGCTGGATCCCTGGCCCCTTTGGGCGGTCCCTTCTTTCGCCACGCTGTACACGATGTCGGCCAGATGGGGGCGCAGGAAGTTCGCGAGTGCCTCCGCGATCGCCTCCTGTGTAAAGTTGTGAGTTACCCGCCCATCGGCCAGTTGTACCTTAAATCCGCGGAAGATCCGCTCATCGCCCCGGATAACAAGGCCTTGTTTCAACATTTCGTTATACCGGGCGCGGAAAAAATGGATCAGCCGCGCTTGATCGGTCGGGTTCAGCATCAGCTCGATGCGCCGCTCGCGATCTGTCCGCCCCACGTAGGCCTCGGCGAGCTTCACGAGCATTTCCTGGACGGTCTCATAGGTCAGCGCCTGCTCGGCTGCTTCGGCCGCGAGATTGGAAATGATGTTTTCCACGCCCTGCCCCACGGCAATCAGCAAATCGCGGGCGGCTTGGCGCAGGGTCTGGATCGACCGCTCGGTGAACTGACGCGCATCCTTTTCCGCCTGTTCAAGTCGGGCTCGGGCCTTTGCCTCGGCCTCCGAGACGATTTGGGCCGCTTGCTGCCGTGCCCGGGCGATAAGTTCCGACGCCTGCTTTTCGCCGGCGTCGACAGCTTCCTTCTGGATTCGCTCAAGTAGGTGTTGAAGTTCTTCCGCCATGTCCGCCTCGCGAACCGCGATCACAGCGCCAGCCGTCCGGGCGCGGTATCCGTCGGAAAATACCAGATCAAAAACTATCCCAATTTCCCCATAGATTCAACGTGGAATTCTTTGATCGGGATCGCACTGCCGCATATCCGACCCAATCCGCTTCGATGCAACAGCTTTTCAAGATGAGTCCTTTTCGATTACCTTGGTTACATGTTTTCCTCTCGCGTTCATTCGCGCGGGCCATTCCGCGGGATGCGGCGCCGCATGAGCCTGCTGCTGCTGATTGTCGGATCGATGGCGCTCATTTTCGGGCTCTTCTTCCTCGGCATTTCCCCGCTGACTCAGCCGTCCCAGCGCAGCGGGCTCATCGCCTATGGTGGATGGATGGCATCCGCGGGCGTCCTCTTTCTGGCCGCGCGTTTCACGCTGTTCATTCTGCCGGACTGGATCCGGCGGCGAAATTCGCCAAGCTATCGCCGGCGCCGCGAAATGTACGCACGACAGGGCCCTCGACCCGCTCCCGATTCGGCCAGGAAAACAGCCCGTGCAGGAGCCGCTCTGCTTTGGGCCCTGGCGCTCACCGGAATCCTTTCTGCGCTGCTGATCCAGGCCCACGCGGCTGCCCGTGAACAGGCGGCGCGCACCCGGGCCGCCCTCGATCGGACCGCGCTCCGGCAGGCCGCTGCGGAAGCCGTCCGGCTGGCGGTCCAGCGCCTCGCCGACGACGAAGACCTCGCGGCCGACCACCCGTCCGAACCGTGGGCCCTTCCCACCGAATACGAGACGCCGCTCGGCGTCTCCATTCGGTGCGTGATTCGAGATGAACAATCGAGGATCGATCTCAACAATGCGGCTGCGCCCTTTGCGCCGGGCCACCGGTCGCCCTCTGACATCCTCGCCGACCTGCTGATGCAGTGCGGTGATTTTTCGCCATCGCTCCGCGTGGGTGCCCTGCGCGACTTTGTCGACGAAGATCGAGACGGGCCGCGGGAAACCTCTTTTTACCGCCGGTCTGAAGAATCCTGGTCCAATCCCGATCGGGTTTTATACGGCTTCCGAGAACTCCTTCATGTCGTCGGATGGACAGAAGACTTTGTTGCGCCCGCCGCAAGGGTCTCGGTCGGGCGCAGCTTCGATGCCCTTCTGGCCGACCATGTGACCGTGATTGCTGTTCCTCGCGACCGTCCGATTCCGATCAACATCAACACGGCGACCCGTGAAGCCTTGCGCGCCGTGCTCGGTTTCGAGCAGGATCATCTCGCGGATCTGATTATGACGCTGCGATCGATTCGGCCCATTCGGTCGACCGATTCGCTTATGGTGGCCGCGAGCCCCGAGACGTTTGACCGCCTGCAGCCGCACCTGGACGTTCGCAGCCGATACTTTCGAATCCGCGTGCGAGCCGAAAAGGCTGGACGCCGTCACGATGTGGAGGCACTGGCCATCCGCGGCGACGAGGGGCACATTCGTATTGCGCAATGGGTGGAGGACGAATGGGCGATTTGATGCCCCGCTGCCGGCGCGAATGGGGCGTTGATCTGTCGGGTGGACGGCTAATTGCCGTGCAGGCGGCGGGCGTTCGGTCGGGCCGCTCTTCGGATCTGCCGCCAAACGCCCTGTTAGCCGCGCCGCTTCCCGCCTATGCGGGTATTGTCCAGCGCCTCTCTGTTCGAATGCCATCGCGACGGAAGGCGCGCGCCGTGATGCCTTCGGTGCTGGATGTGGAGCTGCCTTTCCCGATCGAGACCTGCACCTGCGTGTTTTTTGACTGGCAGCGGACGGAGGACGGAGGCCAGTCGGCACTCGCGGTTGCCGCGCGGAATGAAGACCTCGCCGCCTGGCTTGAGCGGTGTCGGGCGGCGGGGATCGACCCGATTGTCTTGGAGCATGAGGGAGTCGCGCTTTGGCGCGCCAGCGAGGACCTCTTCCCGCCGAGCGCCCGTCAGGACCGATTTATTGTTTATCTGGGCGCCGACCGCATTGCGTTGGCTCGCGGAAATAGGGCCGGATTGGCGGCCGCAACCGGTCTTCGTATGGGTGCGGAAGACCTCGCGCCGAACTCGCCCGCGATCCATCGACTGGCCGTTTGGCG
The DNA here is from genome assembly GCA_025054615.1 of Kiritimatiellia bacterium. Taxonomy (NCBI): domain Bacteria; kingdom Pseudomonadati; phylum Kiritimatiellota; class Kiritimatiellia; species Kiritimatiellia bacterium. Next base: position 99,384 of record JANWZO010000003.1, on the reverse strand, counting down.
TGGTGAGCAAGGCGCCGCAGGCGAGGGAGGTACGCCTCATATCATCTGGTGCGGGCCCGCCGCTGCTACGGAGTCGGCCCGGGCGGCCATTCGTGCAGCTTTGTTTCCGGGAATCGCCCCGAGGGAAATCTGCGCGCCGGAACCCGAGTCGTTTCTGGCGCGTGCGTTGGCCGAAGGTTGGCGGAGGGGGTCCTCATCGGTGACCAATTTGCGGCGCGGCTCGCTGGCGCATCCGGAATGGCAGCGACGGGAGCGAGTCGCCGGGCTGCGCGCAGCCGCGGCGTTCGCTGCATCGGCGTTCTTATTTGCCGCCGTGGGTCATGCCGGCTCATGGGCGGTCGCTCGCGAACGCGACGCCTGGCAAACCCGCCTGCTGGCGGAGGCCCGCCAGCTCGCCGGAACGGACCGGCTCCCCCGAGGCCAGGAGGCCTTCGCCGCGCTGCGAGCAGCCGAACGCGATGCAGCCGGATGGGCGGCCTTCGCTCGGTATCGGGAGGCCAGCGCATCAGCCATCCTGTTTCGAGCCGTTACGGCGGCAGCATCCCTCGGCATCCACTTGGAAGATGCCGCAGCCGCCGGTCGGGCAATCACTCTTCGGGGCAGCCTCGCGGATTGGAATGACGGCGATCGACTCGCTGCTGCCCTTGCCAATATGGGCCTTCGTCCAAGCCTCGAGCGTCGCGATGCCGGCGCCGATGAACGGATCCATTTCATCCTGCGCGCCGAGCCGTGAAGATCCATCGTCAACCGGTACTGCTGGCCGCCATCGTGGCGGCATTCGCGATTCTACTCACAGGCTACGGGGCGCGCTCCCTTGTTCAGATGCGGGCACTCGTCCAGCAAACCGAGCGCCGTCAACAGGACTGGCTCCGCCTGCGGGAATTCGCCGCCCGGAGAGAATCGGAGCGGGCCGCCTGCGAGGAAATCATCCGGCGAGGACCGGCCCCGCCGCTGCCGGAATGGTTCCGCGATCGATATCCGTCCTGGCGGGCGGAATGGCAGGAACTCGACCCCGTGCGAATCGAGGGCGACAAGGTTTTGCGACGGATTCGGGGCGTGTTCCAAGCGGTGCCGCTTGCGGAGCTCGCCGAAGCTCTCGCCGCGTTGCAGGGGGAAACTTCGAGCTGGCGCGCGGTGGAGATCGAGGTGGCCGCTTCGGATGCCCCCGGTCGGGGACGCGCGTCAATCACATGGGAGGCGCCGGCGCGGTCGGCGCAGACGACGCCATGAGCGGTCTGGCTGAGTTATTGAAGCGGCGCGAGCTCCTGGCGAACCTCACCGCGCGCGAACTGAAGTTACGATACCGAGGATCCGCTCTTGGCGTGTTCTGGAGTCTGTTGATTCCGCTGTTCATGGCGCTCATTTACGTGGTGTTCCTCCGCCTACTCGGCGGGCGCGGCGTTCCGCTGGCGGATGTGATCATCGGCGTATTTGCCTGGCAGTTTACCGTCCAATGCGTCAACTCTGGGCTCACCAGCATCACGGGGAATGCGAATCTCGTCAAAAAGGTCGCCTTCCCGCGGTTGATTCTTCCCGTTTCATCGACTCTCGCCAACGCGGCCAGCTATCTAATCGGCCTGGCCGTGCAGATCCCGCTTGTCGCCATTCTTTCCCATATCGACGGCAAGACGTTCGACGCTGCCGTCGTGTTCTGGCCCGCAGTCTTCGGCATCCATCTGCTGTTCAACCTTTCGCTGGCGTTTTTGCTGTCGGCGCTCAATGTATACATGCGCGACATCCAGCATCTGGTCGGCCTTGCCCTGAGCGCGTGGTTCTTTGTAAGTCCGGTGATGTACAACCTCGACCTTGTCCTTCGCCACGCGGGCGAGCATCCGTGGATCCCGCAGCTCTTTATGCTAAACCCGATGGCGGTCATTTTGACGGGTTATCGCGCGTGCTTGTTCGGCGGCGTCGATTTCCCCTGGTCGCTTTCTAGCTCTGCCTCGCTGCTTTTAGTGCTGCTGCTGTTTGCCGTCTCGTACCGAGCCTTTCAGAAACTTCAAAAGGACTTCGCCGACCTGTTGTGAACGCGCCTCCCGCCATCGAAGTGGAGAACCTAGGAAAGCGCTACCGCATGCGCGGCGTGGCGCGCGCCTCGATCCGCGACCTGCTGGTGAGGGGCTGGCGCCAGGCGGGGCCCGAGGGATTTTGGGCGTTGCGCGACGTCACCTTTTCCGTTCCGAAGGGGGCAAGCATCGGCGTCGTGGGGCCGAACGGCTCGGGAAAAAGTTCGCTGCTCGGGCTCATCGCAGGGACGATCACGCCGACCACCGGCACGGTCCGAACTCGTGGGACCCTTTCGTCACTACTCGAATTGGGCGCCGGTTTCCACCCCGACCTCACGGGACGGGAAAACGTCTTCCTGAACGCAGCCGTCCTGGGCATCCCGCGGGAGGACATCGCACGGCGGATGGACCACATTATCGAGTTCGCGGGCTTGCGCGATTTCATCGACATGCCCGTCAAAAACTACTCGAGCGGGATGTACGTGCGTCTCGGCTTTGCCGTCGCCGTGGAAACGGATCCCGACATCCTACTGGTGGACGAGGTCCTCGCGGTCGGCGACCTCGCCTTCCAGATGAAGTGTTTTGACCGGATCAGAGACTTCCAACGACGCGGCAAGACGATCCTGCTGGTCTCACACGACCTCGTCGCTGTCGAAAATTTTTGCGATGACGTGAAGCTGATCCACCAGGGCCGTCTCGTCGCCCAAGGCAATCCAAACGAGGTGATCCTCTCCTACCTCAAGACCTACATGGCGCGAATCGGACACCTGAACGTTGAGGAGCACGGCACGCGCGAGGTGGAATTTGTGCGCGTGCGCCTGCTCAACGAGGAGGGCGTCGAAACCTCAACGTTCACGACCGGCCGCGCGATGCGGGTCGAGATCACCTACCATGCGAAGCGGCGGGTCGAAAATGCGGTCTTCGGCTTTTCGCTGAAGACCGGCAATGGGTTTTTCCTCTACGGGACGAACACGCAAATTATGAACGTCGCCGTGCCGCCGCTCGAGGGCGAGGGCACGGTGTGGCTCACGTTGAAGCCGCTCTCCTTGATGGCAGGCAAGTACTTCCTGTCGCTGGCTGTGCATTCGTGGGACCATGCCGTTCAGTACCACCGCCGTGAGGATTGGTATCCCTTCGCGGTGCAGAATGAGTCTTCGGCCCATGGCATTTTCCAGTTGCCGTGTGAGTGGACCATCAAGCCCTCCTACTGACATGAAACCGTATCTTGAACGGCGCGCCGGATGAGACCGCTGCGGCGAATTGTCTTCTGGCTGTTTGTGATCGCCTACGTGGCGGCCACGCCGGTCGCGATCCTGTATGCGCTGGGATACATTTGGAAGCCTGGCTCGGATGTGGGACTCGTAAAGACGGGGCTTATTGCGCTCGCATCCACTCCGGAAGACGCGACGATTTTTCTCGGCGGCAGGCGGTACACGCGGCCAACGCCGGCCACGATCCGTGACCTCCTTCCCGGCGCCTATGAGATCAGACTGTCCCATCCAGGCTATGAGGACTGGGGGTTTCGTGCCCTTGTGCGTCCGGAACGCGCGACGGTGCTGGACCGAATTCTCCTGCTGCCTTCACGGCGCGCCCTGCGAGCCGTTGCAGACGGCCCATGGGACGACCTGCACGCCGCAGCTCAGGGCAGGGACCTCTTGCTGCGTCGGGGCACGGCGTGGTTCGTGCTCGACGCGCGTGATCCTTCATCCCCGCCACGCGAAATCACGAACCTTCTCCCCGGACCCCCGGACGAAGTCGCACTCGATCGACAAAACCGATTGGAGTTTTTTGTGCGGATCAAAGAGCGCGTTTTTCGGATCGATCTTGAGGAAAACGCGATTTATCCCGACGTAGCTCCGCCAGCCCGCCGCATCGGAACCCACCGCGGCCGTCTCGTTATCGAAACCCCGGATGGCACCCGGTTACGGCTAAATCGCCGGGGCGAGGCGATTGCCGAGCCACCGATTCCGCCGAATTTCTTTGGCCGCGGCCACAGCCCCCTTGCGCCTGATGCGGACGAGGCTCGCTGGCTCTTTGCCGATGGTCGGCGTCTCGGCATCGTCGAGCGCATCGAAGACGCGGACGAGGAGCTCCCCCGGTGGAACGAGCGGATCCTGCACCAACACTCCTCTCCGATCCAACGCGCAGGGTGGGCCCATGACGATTCCCATGTTCTCTTCTCCTCCCGCGGCGCGCTCTGGCTGCTCGCGCTCGATCGAGGCGGAGCGGGGCCCCCGCGAGTCGTCTGCGAGATTTCCCGAAGTGGAGCCTTTCATTTTGATGAGGCGTCCGGCCGCATCTTTGCCATCGATCCCAGTGGCCGGCTCGGGGAACTCAACCTGGTCCCCCCGCGCCTGCTGATCCCGCTGCCCGTCCGCGGAGAGGACATCCCATGAAAATCATTTACTCCCGGCACAACCTCGACAGGCGGGACGCGCGCCTCCAGCGCGCTTTTGAAATTCTGCCGGGGGCAATGAGCTGGACGCTCCTGCTCGGCATGGCGGGTCTTGCGATCTTCGCCCAGCAGACCGCGGCGGCGATCGTCATCGCATTCAATTTCTACTGGTTTCTCAGGATCACACATTCGACGATCTTTCTGCTCTTTTCGTTCGCGCTGCTGCGCGCTGAACAGCAGGCCGACTGGCTAGCGCGACTCCGGTCTCTTCGGACCGGCTCGCCTCCTCCGGAGCATCCCCTGTCGCGTTGGCTTTTCGATGAGCGACGTCGCTACTGGCAGGCTCGTGGAGAACGTCCGCTCGATCCGGAGGACGTGCGGCACGTCGTTATCATTCCGATTGCCAAGGAGGGCGCAGATGTCGTGGAACCTGGTCTGCGCAGTCTTGCGGCCCAGTCCATCGGCGCATCCCAACTCCTCGTCCTGTTGGCCGTGGAAGAGCGCGCGCCCGAATCCGTGCGCAAGGAGGTCGAGGAGATGGCGAGGCGCTTGCGGGGCGTGCTGCCGGACCTTCATGTAGTCATTCATCCGGACGGGATCCCGGGCGAAGCCCGGGTGAAAGGCGCAAATGCCACCTATGCCGCGCGCCGGGCGGCCTCGATTCTTCGGGAGCGGGGCATCCCGTTCCACCGCGCGACCGTGTCCTGCTTCGATGCCGACACGGTCGTGCCGCCCCACTATTTTGCCTGCCTGACCTATCATTTCTGCATCGAGCCGAACCGCTCGCGGGCCAGCTTCCAGCCGATTCCCGTGTATCACAACAACATCTGGCTCGTCCCCGGATTCGCGCGAGTGCTCGAGGTCGGCTCGTCCTTTTTCCAACTCATCGAAGCAACAAACCCGGACACGCTCGTGACGTTCTCAAGCCACAGTATGAGCTTTCAGGCGCTTCATGAGGTCGGCTACTGGCCGGTTGACATGATCTCGGACGACAGCGCCATCTACTGGAAGGCCTATTTGCACTTCGACGGCGATTACCGCGTCGTGCCCATGTTCATCACGGTGTCCATGGACGTGGTGACCGACACCGGCTGGGCGCGCACCCTCCACGGCCTCTATAAACAGAAGCGCCGATGGGCGTGGGGCGTCGAAAACGTTCCGATGATTCTCCGTGGCTTTTTGAAAAAGTCCGCGATCCCGCTGCGCGACCGCTTCTGGCACACTGTCAAAATGCTCGAGGCCCACCTTGCATGGACGACCTGGGGCTTCATGCTGACCGTGTTCAATTGGCTGCCCGCGGTGGCCGCGGGTCGCGAATTCTCCCATTCCGTGATGTATTACACGGCGCCGCGAATCAGCGCCCTGATTTTCAACCTGGCCGGCATTGCGCTGCTGACAACGATCGTTCTGAGCCAGTTGTTGCTTCCCCCGCCGCCGTCAAAACGGCCCATTCTGGTGCGCCTACAGCATGCCCTGGAATGGCTCCTGGTCCCAGTGATCACCGTGCTGTTCAGTTCCATTCCCGCGCTGGACGCGCAAACGAGACTGATGATCGGCAAGCGAATGGAATTCTGGGTGGCGGGCAAAAGCGGCGCGGCGTCGGAGACGGTCGCGGGGACACAAATCCCGGTTACGAATGAGCCGTCTGTCGAATCCGACCCTTCCCCGCGCAGGTAACCCCTCCCGTCACGATTCGAAATCTCGTCAGCCGTTTCATCATGATGGCGGCAAGAGCCCCCGCAACGCACAACACGCTCGTGTGCGCTTCGGGCACGATTTCCAAACGATTGATGAAAATGCGGTACGACTCCGCAGACGATGAAAAATTGGTTCCGAAAGTTCGCCCGACTAAAAAGGATTCCGGTGCATTGCTGAGCGATCCGCTCCAAGAGTAGGTTCCCCCGCCGATCATCGTGACCGTCGCCAGGTAATTCGTGGGCCCAACCATGGAGAAGGTAAATTGGCCCCCTTCATCGCTCACTGGAATCCCGGTATCGGAGCCATCGTTGAGAGCGTCGGAAAACAGATACGTCAACGAATTGCTCGCTCGATAGAAGACGAAATAATATTCGTCGAGCGCGGAGTTGCCCAACCCAATACCCTGGCCGGTTTCTTCCGAGGGGTCGTCGAACCCCGTATCAAACGCAACATTAAGGGATTGGCCCGGCTGAAGGGGCCCGCCCGTGAAGGGGCGATAAGCGACCATGAACAATCCAAGTTCCGAGGCTAGTCCCCACGCCACGCCGGCCGTGTCAATATCTCCGTCCGCGTTCGAATCGCCGTCGCCATTGACCGTTGAGGATTGCACAAACGTGAGCGTATTCGTGCCCGCATAGGGGATCACCCACGGGGCGAATCCATAGCCGCCGTTCGCCCCGTTCGTCCATCCCCCGCTATACGCCGGGTCGGACGCGTCGTCATAGGCTAGATTCGCTGCTAAGCAGCAGCTCGCTCCGAGGAGGATACCGAAAATCCATTTCATAGAGTTCCCACCCACTTCTATTAGAGTTTCTGCTTTTCCCTTAGACAAGTGAAAATATCCATTGTAGAGCGAGAGGGGCTGTCTGTCGGATTCAGGACCGCTATTCGACCCGCTCAATGTCCGCCCCAAGCTCCCGCAGTCGTTCGTCGGCGCGCTCATAACCGCGATCAATGACCTGCGCGTTGTCGATGACGCTCTCCCCGCGGGCGCAGAGAGCAGCGATCAGCATCGCCATGCCCGCCCGAATGTCCGGCGAACTCATGTGGATTCCGTTCAGGCGAGCCGGACCCTCCACGACGACGCGGTGCGGATCACACTGGACAATGCGGGCGCCCATCTCAATGAGCCGATCCACAAAATACATCCGGCTCTCGAAGAGCTTTTCGAAGAAAAGAATGCTGCCACGCGCCTGCGTGGCGAGGACGATCGCCACGCTCATCAAGTCGGATGGGAACATGGGCCACACGCCGTCTTCGACCTTAGGAACCGCGCCGCCAAAATCCCGCCTTACGCGGAGGCGGGTTTGGGCGGGCTGATGGACGGCGTGGCCTTCGGCTCGCCAGGTGATGCCTAGGCGCGAAAAGACCCGGCCGATCACAGCCTGAACATCCGTGTCGCCGAAAGGTCGAACCGTCAACTCCCCACCCGTTACGGCGGCAGCGGCCAGGTAACTCCCGGCCTCGATGTAGTCGGGACCGATTTCGTGCTCGGCGCCTCCCAGCCGTTCCACACCCTCGATGCGCAATCGATTTGTGCCCAGACCTTCGATGCGCGCCCCCATTTTCGCCAAAAGGATTCCGAGGTCCTGCACGTGCGGCTCACACGCCGCGTTGAGGACGGTCGTTTCTCCTTCGGCCAGAGCGGCCGCCATCATCAGATTTTCTGTGGCGGTGACACTCGCCTCCTCGAGCAGCACACGCGTCCCGCGCAGACGCCTTGCCACAAATCGGAGGCTGTCGCCGCCCTCGAACTTTGCGCCCAGGGCGCGCAAGGCGGAAAGGTGAGTATCCACGCGCCGCCGCCCAATCACGTCACCGCCCGGCGGCGGAATGGTGGCGCGCCCAGCTCGCGCCAGCAGCGGTCCGGCAAACAGGATGGACGCGCGAACCCGCTTGCACAACGAGCGGTCCAACCGGGTGCGGCGGACACGCCTCGCGCACAGGACAACCGTCCTGCCCTCGACGCGGATATCGACGCCGACGAGCTCTAATAGTTCCAGCATCACATGGACGTCGGCAATCATCGGCACGTTCCGCAGGGTCACAGGCTCGTCGGTCAGCAGGCAGGCTGTCAGCATCGGCAGCGCGGCATTCTTGTTTCCCGCTGGCGCGAGTTCACCGGACAAGCGGCGTCCGCCCCTGATGACGAATCGGCTCACGGTCACTCCGCCTTTACGCGGCTGAAAATGCCCTCGAATGTGAGGGGTTCATCGCGCGCGATATATTCCCAGCCGGTCAGGAAGCCGAGCCGCGCGCCGAAATCGCGGGCCTTGCGGAAGGCTTCAAAAGAATCATCGCGGACCAGATAGACCAGGTAGTGCGCGTTGGTGTTGAGCGAGTTCAGCAGGCGGCGGAAGGGATGGTCGGCCGCGGAATCCTCCGGCGGGGGAAATCCGGGGACGCCGGCGCGCGGAATCAGGGCGATGATGCCCATCATCATAAAACTGTTGTCGAGCCGGTAAAATTTGTTGCCGACATCCATCGTCATCGCTTCCTGAACCTTTTCCGGATCTCCGCTGAGTGCCAGCGACCGGATTTGAACACTCGCGGTCCGGATGACTTCCGAAATTTCATTCCGGTCGATCGGATAAATCTGGTTGGCCCGACACTCGATGAAGACCGGCGTATTCGTTGTCGCCAGGGCGAGCGGAACTGGCCGTACCTTTGGCGTCCGCATCGAAAGGTCGATCACGATTACGAGGACCATGAACAGGGCGACAATGGTCACTGTAATGATGTCACAAAACGAAGTGACGTTGAGTTCAGGATTTTCCCTGCGAGGCCGGCTCGCCACGGTCAATACTCCGTTGATAAAATCCTCAACTCCCTAAGGGCCTGGCGCCAGTCGAGCACGGCATTCGCGTCGAGCACATCGGCGCCACAGACGAGGTCACGGCGAAGGATCTCTTTTTTTAGATGCCGATACACCGGAAGCGCGCCAGGCCGCGCCATCAGAATGATGTATTCCTTACCGTCCGAACCCGCCACCCGCGCGAAAAGCCGCTCGATGGGATTTCCGGGCTGCCGAAGCTCATCGAGCGACACCCACTCGCCGCCGGGGATGATCATCGCCCCATCGGGTCGGCAGTCGATGTAGACGGGCTTGGCCTCGGGGCGCTTTTTTCGCTGATAGGTCGAAAATAGCGAGTCGAAGGTCAGTGCGCGGAACTGCTGGGGGTTTTCGACAATCGGCATCATGACCGTGATCAGAACCAGACAGATCAAGCTCATCATGATCACGAGGGAGTCGAGAAACGGCGTCATCTCGATCTTCACCTCGCGTTTGGGCGGCCTCGGCATGGCGGCGTTTACCCGGCTCGTGCTTCCGTCAGGATGATCTGGCGCGGCTTCGAAAGGCGCCGGATCAGATCGTCCGTTGTCTGCAGGTGCCGCCGGAGATCCGCAAGGGCCGCGCGGAATTCCACGCTTCCCGCGATGTCAGCCATGGCAACTTCGACAGCCCGGGTTGCCTGGAGCAGCGATTCGATGCGCGTGCCGACGTCGATCAACCTCGTCATTTGCTCGGCCAGTCCGCGTGCGGCCTCGTCGGCTCCCTTCGCCGCGAGCGACGTCGCCTCCCGCAGCGACTGCACCGCTCGGCCAAGCTGTTCCGATGCGTCGCCCACCTGTCTGCGGAGGTCGTCGGATACCTCCTTCCAGCGCGCGGCCTCGCGTTCGCTGGCCTGATCGAGCGTGGCCAGGTAACTCTGAACGGCGGCCGCCTGCTGTTCGACCGCACGCGCTCCACTCTGTTCGATGGCCCGCGCCTGGCCTTCAAGCCGATTTGCGACCATCTCGGCGCCCAGGCGGAAGCGCTCGGAGACATCCTGAAGCCGGGCGGCGAGCTGTTCGCCCAACTCGCCGATGCGGACCTCGTAGCGGATCTGGAACTGGCTGTACTTGTCGTTGATCATGTCGCTTGCCCGGGTGATGGCCTGGGCAAACACCTCCTCATACCGTTGTGGACTTGGCAGGCGTCGGAAGCCATCCTCGATCGACGCGATGAGGTCGCGCAGCGGCGCGGAGAGCGCCTCCGCCATATGGCCGATGTCTTCCCGCATGGCAGTGATCGCCTCGACGGGAAACTCCGTTTTGCGGATTGACGGCATCCGCGAGGTCAGCCGCTCTTCGATCAGCGCATCGATCTCGCCGAGAAGCTGCTCCTCGCGGCGCTCGGCTGCCATGCTGGGGAACGCAGCCGCCCCGGCCGTCCACAATCCCACCAGGGTCGTGTAAAACGCCACCGCGAGACCCTGCGTGATCAGGCCGACCTGGAATTTGATGTCCTCCGCGGATACATCGCCGCGTAGAAATTCCGCAAAGCCACCAATGCCATAGCTGACGCCGTAGACCGTGCCCAGAAAGCCCAGCAGCGGCATGGCCCAGATGAAGAGACGATTGGCCCGAAATGACGCGTCCGAAGCGAATACATCCATTTCACTGTTTTCGCGGGCATACTGGCTGGTGCGCTCGAGGTCGCGGGAGTTGATCCACATGGCCAGGACCCGCATCACACGGGTGTAGACCATTCGCTTTTCCCATTTTGGAATTTCGGCGATCTCGTTGTAGACGCCCACCAGTCGCGGCAGATCGGTCATATCCAAGTCGTCCGGCAGCGGAATGTCGCGCAATGCTCGGAATTCGGCCCGAATCTTCACGCGCTTGAGCAGGACTGTCATCGTCGAAAGGCAAAACATGAACATCGTCAACCCTTGGAACACGAGCCGTGAGGTATCGATTTCTGTCCGCCCCATGAACAGGTCCCGAAGAAATGTGTCCTCGAGGGTGTAGATCGCGCCGAGAACGGCAAAATCCATCCCAATCGCCAGAAGGACTACCAATCCCATGTTGACGGAGGTTCCGGGGCGTTCCCCGCTGGGAAATGAAACTTTCGGTTCGCTCATGGTCCCCTCGGCGCGACGTACGAATATCGACTCTTTTTCTCCGCCCCGAAAGGGGCGGCCATCGCGGAAGATCCTAAAAGAGGTTCAAGGGTTCGCAAGGCGGTTTCTCGGACGCGCTTCGGTTCGGCGTGGACGCCGTTGGTCCAAGCCCCGTCAATCCGCGCCGCGCGGGGCGGGCAGGCTCTCGGCGTCCAGTCCGAGCTCTTGCAGCGCCCGAAGGGTCGATGGCCCCACCGCCAGCCACTCGCGCCGCGCCCGCCTCTCGTCGGGGTAGCGCTCGAAATAGGCTCGGACAGTCGAGGTGCTGGTGAAGATCACACGCGTGAAGGGCAGACGCGGCAGAGGCCGCGGCGGTTCGGGCACATTACGGTAGAAGATCACCGGCAGCAGTTCAACGCCCCGTTCACGCAGCGCCTCTTCTCGTTCGGGCAGTGGGGCTGCATCCGAACATGGGTAGAGGTAAACACCGCCCGGCTCAGCGGGCAGCCGGTCGCGCAGGCTGCGAATCCCGCCGTAATGGTCGGCCGCGCCGTCCGCCCGCAATCCGTAGGCCCGCAGGTCCGCGGCCGTCGACGGGCCTACTGCCAGCAGCGTCTTACCGGCCAGCGCGCGCACGTCCGACGCGGATAGCAGCGCCTCCATCACGGCGCGAACCGCGAAGCGCGAGGGAAACAAAATCCCGCGCACACGGGCCAGCGACTCAGTGAGCCGCGCTGCACGCTCCTCCAGCGACAGTGCCTCAAGCCGGATCATCGGCCAGTGGAGGAGCGGCCCGTGCTCAAGGAAATGGTCAGGGTCCGTGCCGGTAAACAACGTGTACCGCGGCGGGGGAAACGCGCGGAGCCCAACAAGGAAGGTCGCCGGCGTATCGATGGATTCCTGAGGCAGGTCCGACAACGCCAGTCGCCGAATCCGCTCATCGTGGTACCCGATCCGCTCCGCAACGAGCACATCGGTCTGATCCGGCCAGCCGGCCTCCCGAAGTTTTTGCGCTACCTCGGCAGCGCTAAGAACGCCCATATAAATGGCCAGCGGCCCGACCTCCGGACCGGTGAAAGGGGCGTCCTCGAATCCGTCCCCCGGGCGGGCCGTGGCGAGCGTGATCCTGGGATTATGCCCGCGGTGCGTGAGGGGCGCGTGCGCGCGGGCCGCCGCCAACTGGGCAGCCGTTGGCGCGGGAACCACATCAAACCGGATATTCCAGTTGGTCAGAAATTCGATTTCCTCGCCGAGGTGGCCATAAATCCCTGGATCTCCGCCATGAAGCCGCACAACCAGCTTCCCGGCTTCCGCCTCGTGAAGCATCCGCCGGTGAATTTCAAACTGGGGCGTGGACGGGCCGCCTCCGGTTTTGCCGACAAAAACTAGGCGGCCGGCATATCGCGACAAAATTTCGTCCGGGACGAGCCGGTCATGCAAAATCACTTCCGCCCGCTCCAAATACCGCTCCGCGCGGTGGGAGATCAGGTCGAATGCGGCCGGGCACCCGACGATCGCGACCAAGCCCGCGGTGCGTCGGACATCCACCGCACGCAACAGCTTCAGAAGATCCTTTCGGTCCTCGCGGACGACAATCGCAAGGCGCCCCTGCTGCGGAACCGGTTCAAATGGAAGGAAGCGGGCAATGCGCGCGGAAAGCCCCAGGCGCTCGAGGGCGCATGCGGCCATGATGACGGCGTCAAACTCACCGCGATCCAGTTGCTGGAGGCGCTGCTCAATCGAGCCCCGAAGCGGTTTGAGAACCGCATGAGGAAACAGTTTGCGCGTTTCGGATTCGCGGCGCGGGCTGCTGGTGCCGATCACCGCAGGATTTTCGGGATCCACGCCGTGCCGGACGACGAGCGCCTCCCGGATGTCCCGGGCGGGCAGCAGCGCTGCCACTGCGAGCCCGGGGACCGGCCGCTGCGGCAGGTCCTTGGCGGAGTGGACTGCGATGTCCGCACGGCCCTCCAAAAGGGCCCGGTCGAGGTCACGTGTGAAAAAGTCGTCTGGAAGTCGGGGATCGGTCAGAGGGGTTTGCAGGTCGCGGTCTCCGGGTGTGTCGAGAGTGGCCCGTTCAATATGTGTCCGCGGGTCGAGCAGCGGGCGAATGGCTTGAAGCGCCTCCTCCGTCTGCACCCGGGCCAGCCGGCTGCCACGCGAGATGACGATCAGACGCGGGGCGTCCACGCCCGGGCTCCGTCCCGAATGATGCGGGCTGCGACCTCGGCCCGCCGCCGGCGATCCTCCGTATTGACCTGGGCCATAGCCTCGATTTCCTGGAGTCCGATGTAGGTAACAGCCGGCAGGGCCGCGACCTCCGGGTGGCAATCGGGCGGCGCGCCAAGGTCCACAATCACTAGCGGACGCGCCGCCTCCGCCAAGTGATGGGGGTATACCAGCGGATGCGGAGCCGCCGTGGCCGTCACGATTCCGCTCACGCCGTGAAACAGATGGGCAATCTCATCGAGCCCCACCCCGAACCCGCCGAGGCGCACGGCAAGCTCGATGGCATTCCGCGGACAGCGGCTGGCAATACGGATCGGGCAGTTTCCTCGCTTCGTCAAGTAGCGGGCGACGGCCCCGGCCAGCGATCCGGCGCCGACCACCGCGACATGCGCGCCCGGCGGGAGACGGTCCAGCAGCGTCCGCGCCGCCAGTCCGCTCAGCGAGGTCATGTTGCTGTCGATCCCGCTGACGCGCCGCGCCTCGCGGGCAAGGGCAATTGCATCCTGGAAAATTCGATCGAGCACCCGAAGCTCGGCGCCGCCGTTTTCGCGGAAGATGCGGTAAGCGGATCGCACCTGCCCGATAATTTCCAGCTCGCCGAGAATTCGGCTCTCCAGCCCGGCCGCGATTCGGGCAAGCCGCTCAAACGCGTCGCGCGAGGACCAGATCTTTGTGAGGCGCACCGTTTCCAGGCAGGGAAACCCGAACCCGAACGTCTCGAGGCGCTGGCAGGTATTTAACACCAACAGCGGATTCGGGCAGCGCTGCAAACGGTTGACGATCTCCTCCCGCGAATGCGGCGCATCAATCTCGAGCTGGCAACCGACGAAGTTCATCCTCGATCAGGGCGCGCAAAAGCGCCTCGTCGTTTCGCAGCACCGCCTCCATAAACGATGGGTGCCGAGCGATACTTTTTAGCACATGGATCCGTCGGTGTCCACTCGGGAGGGACCTCCGCAGGTCGCTCATCAGCCGGCCCGCCATAGCCCAACCCTCCCCGAGTTGACCGGACAGCCATCGCCGGAGCGAAGCGGAGACTGCCGGAGCGTCGCCCCCACTGCTGATGCCCACGATCAGGGGACCCACCGGAACCAGGGACATATAGAACGCGTCGCACAGATCCGGCTTGTCACAGGCGTTAAGGGGCTTACGGTGGCACTCGCACCAGTTGGCGATTCGATGGGCGAACACCGGGTCCCCGCAATCCTCCAGCACGAAGTCGGCATACTCCACATCCCGCTCTAGGCAATGTCGCTCGTGCAAACTGATCCGAAGATCGGCGCGCGCCAGGGCGCGCAGGTCGTCATCCGGCGCCGGGACGCAGACGTGGATCTCTCGCCAGTCGAAGGCCATGGCGTGGCGGACGCGAGTGAGAGTTTCCGGACCTCCACCAGCGATTAGGAGCTTTCGGCAGGTGGTCACCCACGCGATGGGGAAGGCCTTGTAGCGCGTCCGGGGCGGGCGGCTGTCCAACGCATCTGCCGCTTCGCTCATGGATATTCGAGCCGCGTCTCTTCGAGCCAGGCCTGTCGATCGGGGCCGATCATTTTAGATGATGTATTCCGCCTCATCGGTGGCGGGCATTGATTTGGGCGGCTCGAGGATCATCCCGGCCGCAACAGTCGCATTCGTCGCCTCGTCGATCAAAATGAAACTGCCGGTGTACCGGTTTCGCTCGTAGGGGTCGAAACAGATTGGAGACATTGTCCGCAGGCTGATCCGGCCTACGTCATTGAGCCCGAGCTCGGGGGCGGGACGTTGAGCCTGCAGGGTGGTAAAATCAAAACGGGACCGGATTTCGCGCACAATGCACCGGGTAAATCGCGTGGTATGGCGAATGGCGTACTTCCGATTCGGGCGCAGCGGTTCCTCGTGCATCCAGCAGACTCGGGCCTCCAGGTCGGAGGCAACGTACGGCAGGTTGTCGGGATGTGCGAGCATGTCGCCGCGGCTCACGTCGAGGTCGTCGGCGAGCAGGATCTGGACGGACATCGGGGCGAACGCCTCGTCCCGCGGGCCGTCATAGGTGTGGATCCCCGCGATGCGCGAGACCTTTCCGCTGGGCAACACCTTGACCGGGTCGCCGACTTTGAACACGCCGCCCATGATCTGGCCCGCCAGCCCGCGGAAATCATGCCAGCGGTCATCGCGCGGCCGCACGACATACTGCACGGGAAACCGGGGCGAGGTTAGGTCCCAGTCTGTGCCGATGTAAACTTCTTCAAGGTGCCTCAACAGCGGCGGGCCCGAATACCAGGGCATGTTCGCCGAACGCTCCACCACATTGTCGCCCAGCAGCGCGGAAATCGGGATGAAGGCGATGTCTCGGATCTCCAGCCGCGCGGCGAAATCCATGAACTCCTCGCGGATCGCATTAAAGGTCGCCTCTGAGAAACCGACCAGGTCCATTTTGTTCACGCAGACGACAAGGTGCGGGATCCGCAGCATCGACGCGATGTAGGCGTGCCGCCGTGTCTGCTCGACGACCCCAAGACGCGCATCGACCAGAATAATCGCGAGGTTCGCGGTCGACGCGCCAGTGACCATGTTGCGCGTGTACTGGATGTGCCCGGGCGTGTCGGCGACGATAAACTTTCGGCGGGGCGTCGCGAAATAACGGTAGGCGACATCAATCGTGATGCCTTGCTCGCGCTCGGCGCGGAGGCCGTCGGTGAGGTTCGCGAGGTTGATGGTGCCCTCGCCGGTCAAGTCTGCGGACCGCTTGAGCGCCTCCAGCGTGTCCTCAAAAATCAGCTTTGTGTCGTAGAGCAGACGGCCGATCAGCGTGCTTTTGCCGTCGTCGACACTTCCTGAGGTCGAAAACCGAAGCAGCTCGGAATGTTCGTTCAGCGCATGCGTAAACATCTGGCTCCTGCTCCCTCCGCTTCAAAAATAGCCCTCGCGCTTCCGGTCCTCCATCGAGGTTTCGGAGCGCTTGTCATCGGCCCGGCTGCCGCGCTCCGTAACGCGCGCGGCGGCGATCTCGGCAATGATCTCCTTGACGCTCGATGCCCTCGACTCAATACAGCCGGTGCACGAAATGTCGCCGATCGTTCGCACGCGGACGTCGAGCTCGCAGACCTCCTCATTCGGCTTCAGCGTGATCAGGTCGCTGACCGGCAGCCACTGCCCGTCGCGGCGAACCACTTTCCGGCGATGGCTGAAATAGATCGATGGAATCTCGAGGTTCTCACGGTCGATGTACTGCCAGACATCGAGTTCGGTCCAGTTGCTAAGCGGAAACACGCGCATGTGCTCGCCCGGATGAATGCGCGTGTTGTACAGGTTCCACACTTCCGGACGCTGGTTCTTAGGGTCCCATTGCCCGAAGGTGTCGCGAAAGGAAAAAATGCGCTCCTTGGCGCGGGATTTTTCCTCGTCGCGCCGAGCTCCGCCGATCGCGCAATCGAATTTGAACTCCTCGATGGCGGCAAGCAGCGTAGGCGTCTGAAGGCGGTTGCGGCTCGTCTCGCCGGGCGTAGGGCGCGCGATCCCGCGCGCGATCGCGTCCTCCACGGTGCGCACGATGAGTCTTTCGCCCAGCTCGGTGGCGCGGCGGTCGCGGAATTCGAGCAGCTCGGGAAAGTTATGACCCGTGTCAATGTGAAGCAGCGGGAAGGGAAACTTTGCCGGCCGAAAGGCCTTTTCCGCCAGTCGCAGCAGGCAGATCGAATCCTTGCCGCCGGAAAACAGCAACACAGGCCGCTCGAACTCGGCAGCAACCTCCCGCATGATGTAGATCGACTCGGCCTCAAGCGCATCCAAATGTGACAATCGGTATTTCATCGTCATCCCTGTTCCCCTCGTAATCGTCCGGGCGAACCTCTGCGGTTCACCGAGGGCGCAGGTGCAATCCGCACTCTTTGTGCTCGGGATTCTCCCACCACCAACGTCCGGCGCGCGGATCCTCGCCCGGCCGGATCGCGCGCGTGCAAGGTGCGCATCCGATCGACGCGTAACCAACATCGTATAGCGCGTTGTAGGGGATAGAATGTTCGCGGACGTAGGCCCACACCCTGTCCAGTGTCCATGTGGCGAGCGGATTGATCTTCGCGATCCCCCCGTGCGCCTCGTCGCGCTCCACCGGCTCCAGCCCGCTGCGCGTCACGCTCTGCTCCCGGCGCAAACCAGTGATCCATGCATCCAGCCCCGCAAGCGCCCGCTGCAGCGGCTCCACTTTCCGGATGCCGCAACACTCCTTGCGGTTCTCCAAACTTTCCCGAAAAGAAAACAGGCCCTTCTCCCGCTCCAATTTCTCGACAGCCTCGTGGCGGGGAAAGTACCACTCGATTTTCACGCCGTATCGGCGGCGGAGCGCTTCTGCGCATTCATAGGTCTCGGGGTTCAGACGGCCCGTGTCGATTGCAAACACGCGCGCGTCGGTCCGAATCGCCATGAGCATGTCGAGGACGACGGCATCCTCGATGCTGAAGCTGCACGCGAGGGCGATCCGCGGATGATATAGCTCAAGCGCCCTCTCCAGCACCGCGCGGGCGTCGTCGAGGTCCACCCCGGCCCACGCGTCCTGAAAACCGGCCATCTTCATATCGAGTAATTCTGCGCCGCTGCATCCCGGCGCTGCTGCTCCAGCTCGGCCAGGCGCGCAAGGGTGTGACGCCGAAATACAGCGCGGAGCGATTCATCCGCCTCACGCCAAATCGGGGCAAAGACATCCGATTCGGCCTCGCGAATGACGTGAGGCCCCACTTGCTCGCTGTTTGTAAAAAACGGCCCCTCAAATAGGTCCAGGATCTCGCCAATGTGGATCTGTTCGGCCGGCCTCCCCAGAAAGTAGCCGCCCGTTTTGCCGCGCAGCGAATCGGCGAGCCCCGCCAGCTTCAATTGGCGCATGATCGCCTCCAAAAAACGGACGGGAATGTTTTGCGCCGACGCGATCTCGCTGATGGTCAGCGGACCCCGCCCTTCCTGCAGCGCCAGCTCCAACATCGCGCGAAGCGCATAATGGCATCGATTCGAGATCATCGGGCGTATGGGCTAGACGCCGATCCCCTGAAACAGAACCGTCGACAAATACCGCTCGCCGGCATCTGGCAGTACGACCACGATCAGTTTGCCGGCAAACTCATCCTGTCGGGCGAGCCGGTCCGCAACGGCCATTGCGGCGCCGCAGGAGATCCCTGCGAGAATACCTTCTTCAGTCGCCAGTCGCCGCGCCATCTCCACCGCCTCCTCGCTGCTGACCTGCTCAACCCGATCAACCATGTTCAGGTCCAGTGTGTCCGGAATGAATCCTGCACCAATCCCCTGAATCTTGTGCGGCCCGGGCTTGAGCTCCTGATTGTTCAGGCGCTGGGTGATGACCGGACTTTCCCGCGGCTCCACCGCAACCGACAAAATTTGCTTGCCCATCTTCTTCTTGATGAACCGCGACACGCCGGTGATCGTCCCTCCCGTACCGACCCCAGCCACCAGCACGTCAATCTGGCCGTCTGTGTCCTCCCAAATTTCCGGGCCTGTCGTTTTCTCGTGAATGGCCGGATTCGCCGGATTCTTAAATTGCTGAGGAAGGAAATACTTTTCCGGATCGGACATCGCGATTTCTTCCGCCCGCTTCACTGCGCCGCGCATGCCTTCCGGTCCCGGCGTCAAAACGAGGTTCGCCCCAAACGCCGCCAGCACGCGCCGTCGCTCGATGCTCATGGTCTCGGGCATCGTCAGCGTCAGCTTGTAACCCCGCGCCGCAGCAACGTAGGCAAGCGCGATTCCCGTATTCCCGCTGGTGGGCTCAACAATTTCCATGCCCGGCTTCAACACGCCCCGTTCCTCGGCATCCCAAATCATGGATGCGCCGATTCGGCATTTCACGGAATACGCGGGATTCCGGCCCTCGATTTTGGCCACCACGCGCGCCTTCGCACCCTTTGTGATGCGATTGATTTGAACCAACGGCGTGCGCCCAATCGAAAGCGAATTGTCTGCAAAAATTCTTCCCATGACTGGATCTCCTGAATTTCCGACTAAATATATAGAGTTAGTCGGGATTGTCAAGCATTCCACAAAATTTTATCAGACTGCCATAATCAGCATTTGAGATATGGCAGCAAGCTATCTTTCGCCCCCTCCAGCGTCGCAATGAATGGAAGACGGCTGGCTGTCATGAGTCTGTAAAATAGTTCCTCATATACTGGCAGGCATCGATCCCGTTCCGGTGGCGGGAAAACCGATGAGATGGACGATGGTACTGCGAGAATGCGGCGCAAAATCTCTCACGAGGTCGTGTTCGATATCGGGTTGAAGATCGGAAACGAGTTTAGAACGACACAGATACCATTTCCGATACCAAGTCAGATACCGTTTTTCTACGACCGCGTAACGATGGTGAATTTTTAGGCCAGGCCTCTGCGGCTGGACGATCCCGTCGAGGGCCCGCTTCCACGCGGGCCTTTCCCGGACAGGGTGGAACCTGTCCCTCCAAATCGGAACGCAGAGGACGACATCCCGCCACCTGGAAAGTAGGACGGCTCCTCACGCGCCCTTTGTGGAGCGTCCGATTCCACCTGGACCAACGATTTTGGACATGGCGATCCCTGCCCCTTGTCGGCTACCGCAATCACCTAATCGACATCCGGCACGCGGGTGCCCTCGACCCCCGACCAAAGCCCGTTGAGGTTTACCCATGTTCAAGCCATATTCCCCTCCATGGTCACGCCACTCCACCAGGTCGAGCGCGCGCGATACCTGCGCCAAATGCGGCTTCCCGAAATCGGCGAGGAAGGCCAGATCGCGCTCAAGCGGGCGAGTGTGCTCGTGGTGGGTCTCGGCGGCCTGGGTTCCCCGGCCGCATACTACCTGGCGGCGGCCGGCGTGGGACGCATCGGCCTCATGGACCCCGACACCGTCGACGCGTCGAATCTTCATCGGCAAATTCTTTACGGCGAGCGAGACCTCGGCCGCCTCAAGGTCACCGCCGCTCGGGATCGTCTCGCCGATCTTAATCCGCACATCGAACTCGTTGAGCATCCCGAGCGATTCTCCGAGCGAAACGGGATGGAGCTCGCCCGAGCCTACGACATCGTGGTGGACGGCGCCGACAATTTCGAGACGCGGTATCTGGTGAACGACGCGTGTGCGCTGGCGGGCAAACCGAACGTGCATGCCGCCATCCAGCGATTCGAGGGCCGAGTCGCCGTGTTTTGGGCGGCGCATGGCGCCTGCTATCGTTGCCTCCACCCCGAGCCGCCCCCTGCCGGCGCCATACCTTCATGCGCCGAAGCGGGCGTCCTCGGCGTTTTGCCGGGACTGTTGGGCTGCTTACAGGCGATGGAAGCCATCAAGCTTATCCTTCGTCGCGGCGATCCGCTGGTGAACCGGATGCTCATGGTTGACGCGCTCGGGATGCGCATCCGCGAACTTCGCCTGAAAAAAGACCCCGCATGCCCGCTTTGCGGGAACTCGCCGACGATCCGCAGCCTCCAACCGGTCATGCAACCCGTCTGTTTTCCTGCTGTAAAAATTCGGGAGATCGAGCCGCGAGAATTGAAACGGTGGCTCGACGAGGGCCGTCCAGTGAACATCCTCGACGTCCGCGAGGACAGCGAGCGTGCCATTGCGAGGCTTCCTGCTACGCATGAAATCCCGATGCGCGAATGCCTCAATCGAATTACAGAGTTGGACCCGTCCCGCCCCACCGTCGTGTTCTGCAAGTCCGGCGGGCGAAGCGCGATGGTCATCCGGCAACTAATGTCGACAGGATTCCCCGGGGAGCTGTTCAACCTTCGGGGCGGTTGCCTCGCGTGGTCCGAGACGGTCGACCCCTCTGTTCCGAAATATTGAGAACCCTACGGATTGGCCACGCCGTCCGCGTCGCGCCGGGGACCGGCTTGAGGGACATTCGCGGCGTCTACGAAACTCTGCGAATAGGCGCGTGCGCCCGCAAAAAATTGAACCACGGCTCGAGCCCCTCGCCCGTCTTTGCGGAGAGCTCGAAGATCCGAGCCGCGGGCGCAGCGGTCCGAATGTTGGCCAGCGCGAACTCGCGGTCGAAGCCTGCTGCCAGGGCGAGGTCGATCTTGCTCAAAACGACGGCGTCCGCGCTTTGAAAAATTGACGGATATTTGAGCGGTTTATCTTCGCCTTCCGTAACTGAGAGCACCACGACGCGCAGGCGCTCCCCGAGGTCGAAGCTCGCCGGACACACGAGGTTGCCGACGTTTTCGATGAACAGCACATCGACGGGCGCATCGCCCAAATTTTCAAGCGCGTGTTGGACCATGTGCGCGTCTAAATGGCAGACCGTGCCAGTGGTCACCTGCACCGCCGGCGCGCCGGCCGCACGGATCCGCTGAGCATCCCGATCCGTTGCCAGATCGCCCACAATCACGGCCATCCGGAATTCCCCCGACAACGCGCGCACCGTCGCCTCAATGAGCGACGTCTTGCCCGCGCCGGGCGAGGAGACGATGTTGAGCGCCAGCGTGTGACGCGCCTTGAAATAGCCCCGATTCTGCTCGGCCAGTCGTTCGTTTAGCGCCATGAGCGATCGGTGCAACTCGATCGTTCGCGTCTCCGCTTCGTGGTGATGTTCGTGAGCGTGGCCGTGCCCGGCCGTTTCGCCGGCCTCGCCGTGATGGTGACCGTGGGAGACAGCCTGCGAACAACCGCAATGGTCGCACATGTCAATTCACCTCAATTTCCGTAAGCGCCAGCTCGCGTCCGGCCCGCACTTCGCCAGAAGGCGTCCCGCACAGGGGGCATTCATAGCGGAGCGGCGCGGCCTCGAACTCCCGTTGGCATTGAGCACAATAGCATCGCACGGCGATGACCTCCACCTCAAGTCGCGCCCCTTCCGCCCGCGTGCCGGCCGAGATCGCCTCGAAGGCAAATCGAAGCGCCTCCTCGACCACCCCGGAAAGCTCCCCCACCTTCACGCGAAGTCGAACAATCCGCTCTGCCCGTTCTCGCGCCGCAGCCTCCAGGGCGGCCTCCAGAATACCCTGAGCGATGCCCAGCTCGTGCATGTGCCCAATCTCAGCCTCCGAATCTGATTTTTCAACGACAACCCGACGTCAAATCGATCGATCATCCCTTACCGATCGACGCGAGCGTCTAGGGTCGAGCCGGAGATCTATAAAAGGTCTGCCCGAGGCCGGCATCGTTCCCGCGCGCGTCAATGCGCGGCCAATGTCGCCTTGTCTGACCCGCGCGGGGGCTAGCTCGCGCCCACGGCCGATGCCATCGAATGGTAGATGTCGGCCAACGTCTGGTGCAGCGGAAAGATGGGAGACCAGCCCGTTTCGCGCCTAATTTTGTCAGCCATGAGGAGAGGTTGCCGGTCGGTGGGGCGCCAGCGCGCCGGATCGATCTCAATGCGGGGCGATACGCCTGCAATTCGACACAACTCCTCCAAAATCGATCGGACCGGCCCGGCGATTCCGGCCGAAACATTGTACGCTTCTCCGCCTCGCCCCCGCTCCAGCAGCATCCGATACGCGCGCGCCACATCGCGGACATCCATGAACTCGCGCACGCAATCCAGATTGCCCACGCGGATGACGGCAGGCTGGCGGCCCGACGCAATGTCCGCCAACTGCCTTGCGAACGAAGGCGCCATGAACTCGGCGGACTGGCCGGGGCCAATGTGGTTGCATGGCCGTGCGACCATCACGGGCAGATCATAATGCCGGGCATATAGCAGGCCGTTGAGGTCCGAGGCCGCCTTCGAGACGGCGTAAATCGACTGCGGGTCAAGCGGCGCCTGCTCGTCGCGAGGCCGGTCCGGGTCGGCTGCCCCGTAGACCAGCGCGCTCGACACCAGGACGGTTCGGCAGCGGGGCGCGTGTTCTCGCAACGCTTCCAAGAGATTGAGCGCCCCAAGGACATTGACCTCGAACACGTGGTGCGGCTGCGTCCAGCCGGCGGGAACGAACGCGACGCCCGCCAAATGCACGCAACCCTCTGGTTGCAGATCGCGAACCACTTCGGCAACGGCCCGGCGGTCGCAAATGTCGGCAATTCGGTCCGATGAGTCGGCCGCCGGGCAATCCGCCTGCCGGGAAAGGCCGACTGGCTCGTGGCCGGCTGCCGCCAACTCGGCCATCAAATGTCGGCCCACGAATCCCCGCGCGCCGGTCACCAAAATGCGCATGCGGTCACCTCATGCTTCGCTGGATCCGCTCGAGGTCGGCATCCACCATCATGCGGACCAGTTGCTCGAAGGACACCTCCGGCTTCCAGCCGAGTTTCTGCCGCGCCTTAGAAGGGTCGCCGAGCAAGAAATCGACTTCCGCCGGGCGCAAAAATTTGGGGTCGATCACCACATAATCGCGCCAGTTCAGGCCGACATACCCGAAGGCCAGTTCGAGGAACTCGCGCACCGAGTGAGATTCGCCGGTGGCGATGACGTAGTCATCCGGCGAAGGCTGTTGAAGCATCATCCACATGGCTTTCACGTAATCGCCGGCGTAGCCCCAGTCGCGCTTCGCGTCGAGGTTGCCCATCCTCAGCTCCTTTTGCAGCCCCAGTTTGATGCGCGCCACGCCGTCGGTGATTTTGCGCGTGACGAACTCCTTGCCGCGCCGCGGGGACTCGTGATTGAACAAAATTCCAGAGACGGCATAGAGCCCGTAGCTTTCGCGGTAATTCATCGTGATGTAGTGCCCGTACACCTTGGCCACGGCATAAGGGCTCCGCGGGTGAAACGGCGTCTGTTCGTTCTGGGGCGGCTTGGCCGCGCCAAACATTTCGCTGCTGGATGCCTGATAAAATTTCGCGCGGGGGCAGGCAAACCGCATCGCATCGAGCAGACGGGTGACCCCGAGGGCGGTAAATTCGCCGGTCAGCAGCGGCTGGTTCCACGAGGTGTGGACGAAGGATTGTGCCGCGAGGTTGTAAATCTCATCAGGCTGGATCTGCTCCATGAGGTGCAGCAGCGAAATCTCGTCGAGCAAGTCGCCTTGCACCAGGTGGAGCCGGCTCTTGATGTGCTCGATGCGGTCGTGGGTCTCAGTGCTGGAGCGCCGAACGAGACCGTAAACTTCGTACCCCTTCTCAAGCAGAAATTCCGCGAGGTAGGACCCGTCTTGGCCGGTGATGCCGGTGATGAGCGCTTTCATGCCTTCTCCCGTGGTTTCTGGGTTGAATCTCCCCGCGCGCCCCAAACTTGTCGCAAGTGGGCAAGGCCCGCCGCAACCTCCTCGAAGGGCGCCCGGGACGACGGTTCGATGACGTAGATCTTATCGGGCTCGGCAAATCGCGAAAAGCGCGCGAAGTCAATGGACCCGCGCGGCGGCATGACGTGGTCCGTAGCTGGGGGGATAAGGTCGTGGACGTGCATACCCGCAGTGTGCGGCCAGAGCCGCTCCAGCCACCGATAATGGTTGGTGAACCCCAGGTTCTGACGAATTTGCCCGTGCCCGATGTCGTGCCAGTAGGCGATGCGCGGCGTCGGCAGTCGGCGCTTGATCGCCTCGAATTCGAGCTCGGTCGGGAATGCCTCCCAGTTGGGCAGGTTTTCGAGTGCGAGTGTCACGCCCACCTCGTCCAGGGTGGGCACCAGCCGCTCGAGACTCCGCAACAGCAGCTCGAACTGGGCGGGCGCCCGCTTCTCACGCTGCTCCATCAATTTGATTTTCCGGCGCTCATACTCCGGCGTATCCTGCCGGTTCTCCACCGCCAGTTCGAACAAATCGGGGCTCATTGGCGGCATGTCGACATGTCCTGCGTGTGTCACGACCACCCGCGCCCCGACCTCCGCCGCGAATCGGATGGTCGCCATTGTGTTCCGGACGGCCGTGTCTCGCTCGCGCTCATCCCGGGACGCGAGCGACCACAACTCCGGGTGGCCGCGCGGCGCACCGAATGGCACCGGGCAGAAGTTGTGCACGCTATCCACGCGGATGGCGCCGTCCCGCACCATGGCCATTACGCCGGGTACCTGTTCGTGGCGCAGGTCGTACCCCAACTCGACGCGGCGGAATCCGAGCCGGACGATTTCCTCGATCATCGTCTCGCCGCGTCCGTGGCGCGCGGCGTTCCAGTGGGTGGAGAGCGCGAACTCCATTCAGGCGGCAGGCGCGGGCGGACGCAGGCGGATTGGGGCGCGGCGCCGGTTTCCATGCTCTGTAAAAATTCTCAAAACGGCTTCCATAAAATGGAAATTCCGCGCCATGGACATTCGGCGGAGGACGAGGTTCCAAGCGGTCGGGACTGACGCCTCCGCATCGCTTCAGCGCTTATAACAGAACTCCCCGCCGTTGGGGAGGTTGAGAATGAGCCGAAAGGGGTCAGGCGGACGCGCGCATGCGGGCGCGCGCCTCTTTGCGGCGACGGCGCTCGCTGGGCTTTTCATAGTAACGGTGCGAGCGGATCTCACGCATAAGGCCCTCTTTATCGAGCTTCTTCTTCAAGCGTCGAAGAGCCTTGTCGACCGACTCGCCTTTTCGCAATTTCACTTCCGTCACGTTTTGTCCTCACTCCCTTCTGCAGGTTCTGTCCCAATCCGTTGTGTCCCAATTCATGGGGAAAAAGTCCGCCAAGAATATGGACCGCGCCGCCCGCTGTCAAACCCCTGTCGTCGGGATCACGGCCGGCCCACGGAATGGTAAGTGAATCCCTTCGCGCGCACCGTCCGGGGATCGAATACATTCCGGCCATCCACGATCACCGGGCATCGCATCACCGCTTTGAGCTGGTCGAGGTCGATCTGCTTGACCTGTGGCCAGTCGGTCAGGATCAGCAGAAGGTCCGCGCCAGTGGCGCATTCGATGGGGTCCTTGAAGTAGGCCTCGCTGGGAAAGAGCTGCGCGAAGCGATCCCGGGCGATTGGATCCCAGAGCCGGAGCTTCGCGCCCATCTCAATGAGCTGAGGGACGAAGAAGAGGGAGGGCGCCTCGCGGATATCGTCCGTTCCGGGTTTGAACGCGAGGCCAAGGATCGCGATGACCTTGTCCTGGACCACCCACAGTTCGCGCTGGATTTTTTGCAGGACGTGTTCGCGCTGGGTCTTGTTGACCCGCTGGACCTCCTTGAGCAGCTCAAAATTGTAGCCCAAGTGGTCGGCGATTTGGACGAAGGCATCGACGTCCTTCGGGAAACAGGATCCGCCGTAACCGACGCCGGCTTTGAGAAACTGCGGGCCGATCCGCTTGTCCAGACCCATGCCCAGCGCCACCTGCTCGACATCCGCGCCGGCGAGTTCGCAGATCCGCGCGACGGCATTGATGAACGAAATTTTCATCGCGAGGAAGGAGTTCGACGCGTGTTTGGTCAGTTCCGCGCTCGCGGGGTTCATGACCAGCAGGGGGCAGCCGGTGCGGTCGAGGATGGGTTGGTAAATCTCGCGCAGCAGTTTCTCCGCCCGGGCGCTTTCGACGCCGATGACGATCCGGTCCGGATGGAACGCATCCTCGATCGCAGTACCCTCCTTCAAAAATTCCGGGTTGGAGGCGACGTCGAACGGAATGTCGGCCCGGAGGTATTTGGTGACCGTGCGTTTGAGCTGCTCGTGCGTGTTGACGGGCACCGTGCTCTTTTCGACAAGGAGCTTGTAATCCGTCATGTGCTCGGCCACCTGGCGGCCGACCTGCTCAACGTAGGAAAGGTTCGCCGCGCCGCGATAGCCCGGAGGCGTGCCGACGGCGATGAAAATGACCTCTGCAAAATGAGTGCCCTCGGCGATCGACGTGGTGAAATGGAGGCGCCCGGCCGCCACGTTCCGTTTGACCAAATCCTCGAGGCCGACCTCGTAGATCGGCATCTGCAGATGCTTGAGCATGCGGATCTTGTTTTCGTCGTTGTCGACGCAGAGGACGTTGTGGCCCCAATCGGAAAAACAGGCGCCCGTCACCAAGCCGACATATCCGGTGCCCACGACGGTTATATTCATGCGAATCTGAACCTCCGTCCGAAAAGACTCCCAAGCTATCGGCGCGAACTGGCCTTGGCAAGCTTTCGGATGCGCGGTAGCCTTGCGCTATGCAGTGGGCAGGTTGCCGGATGGCGCCCGCGCTGGCTTTGAGGAGAACCTCTTATGCGTTGCCCGAACGGTTTATCGCTGACCATGGTCGCCATTCTCGCCGCCGCGATCGGATGCGCGCGGAGCGAGAAAGACCGGCCACTGGTGGTGGGGATGGAGTTGGCCTATCCTCCATTTGAAATGACGGACACAAACGGCCAGCCAGCCGGGATCAGCGTCGAGATCGCGCGCGCGCTGGCCGAGTACCTCGGCCGACCTCTCCGCATTGAGAACATCCCGTTCGACGGCCTGATCCCCGCGCTCAAAACCGGCAGGATCGACCTGATCCTCTCCTCGATGACGGCCACGGAAGAGCGGGCCCGCTCGATCGATTTCTCGGACCCCTATTTGCAGGTGGGCCTCGCGCTTTTGATCCACGCCGGGTCGGACGTCCGAAGCGTTTCGGACCTGAATGCGCCGGGTCGGCGCGTCGCCGTCAAACTCGGAACGACGGGGGAATTGTATGCCAAAGAGCACCTGCCGCTCGCGGATGTGCACGTGTTGCGCGAGGAGTCCGCCTGCGTGCTAGAGGTGATCCAAGGCAAGGCCGACGCGTTTATTTATGACCAGATGTCCGTCTACAACCATTGGCGGCGGAACCCGGATGCCACGCGCCCGAATCTCGAACCGATCCGACGCGAGTCGTGGGCTATTGGCATTCGCAAAGGAAATGACGCGCTCCGAGACAAGGTCAACGCCTTCCTCGCCGACTTTCGGGCGAAAGGCGGCTTCGAGGATTTGGGCAATCGTTACCTGACCGATATGAAATCGTATTTCATCGGCGAGGGGATTCCGTTTGTCTTCTAGGGCGCGACGGTCGTGGTGGGTTGCGGATCGCCGCGGCGAGGCGCCGTGGGCCGCGCGCGCGGCGCACGTCGTCATCATCCTGATCGCGCTCGCCGCGGGGCTGCACGCGGCCTTTGCGCAGATCGCCTACCACTGGAACTGGAGCGGCGTCTGGGTCTACCGCGGCCAGTTCATTCGCGGTTGGCTCGCCACACTGGCGATTTCCGTCGCCGCGCTCGTCTGCAGCACCCTGATCGGCCTGGCGGCGGCCCTCGCCCGGCGGGCCCGCCTGCTGCTGATCCGCCAGGCCGGTGTGGTCTACGTGGAGCTGATCCGCGGCACGCCGTTGCTTGTGCAGATCCTCGTGTTCTTTTACGTGGTCGCTAATGCCTTCGGCGTACACAATCGCTTTGTGGCGGGCGTCCTGATCCTCTCCGTGTTTGCGGGGGCCTATATCAGCGAAATAATTCGCAGCGGGATCGAGAGCGTCGGCGCCAGCCAATTGGAAAGCGCCCGCGCGATTGGCCTAACTCCGGCGCAGATTTATCGCCATGTGATTTTCCCGCAGGCCATTCGCCAAATGCTTCCGCCGCTGACCGGCCAATTCGTGTCTCTTGTGAAAGATTCTTCGCTGCTCAGCATCATCTCCATCAACGAATTCACCCTCGCAGCGCAACAGGTGAACAGCGCGACCTACAGCACACTCGAGAGCTACATTCCACTGGCGGCCGGTTATCTGCTGGTCACCTGGCCGCTGTCCGCGCTAAGTCGGGCCCTCGAGCATCGTTTCCGCTTTGAGACATGACAGCCGCCCCTTCCTAATGGCGGACACACGTTGCCGGCCATGCGTCTTGAACTTGAGCAGATATCCAAATCGTTTGGCGACCACGTAGCCCTAAGGGACGTATCCCTGGCGGTCGACGGAGTTCGGGCGCTGGTGCTGATCGGCCCCTCGGGCGGCGGGAAATCCACCCTGCTCCGCATTCTGGCCGGGCTTGAATATCCGGACCGCGGCCGCCTAGCGATCGGGGGCAATATCCTGGCCTTCGAGGAATCCGCGCTGCGCGAGCACCGCCGGCAGGTAGGCGTCGTATTTCAGGCGATGAACCTCTTCCCGCATCTAACCGCGCTCGAAAACATCACGCTCCCGTTGGTCCACGTCCACGGCATGGACAGGGACGCGGCACGCGATCTCGCGATGGCCCATCTGCGGCGATTCAGGCTCGAGACCCACGCCCACAAGAAACCCGCCGAGCTGTCGGGGGGCCAGCGCCAGCGCGTGGCGATTGTCCGAGCCGTCGCCATCCGTCCGAAGCTTCTGCTGTTTGACGAACCCACCAGCGCGCTGGATCCGGAAATGACTGCGGAGGTCCTCGACATGATCGGCGAGCTGCGCGCTGAAGGGCGCGATCTGGTCCTCGTGACCCATCATCTAGCGTTTGCTCGCTCGGTCGCCGACCACGCTGTCTTTCTCGCCGACGGCCGAATCGTGGAGCACGCGCCGGGGGATGCTCTCTTTTCCGCTCCTTCGCATTCTGCGGTTGCGCGCTTTCTGGATCGCGTATTGAAATACTAGCGATCCGATGAAAACGCTCTTGTTGGGGTCGACCGGTCTGCTGGGCCGAGAGGTTTTGCTCGAATTCAGTCGACTCGGCGATGTCATCGCTGTCAGCCGGAGTGGGGCACGCGGCTCCATCCCCGTCGACATCCGTGATGCCGATGCGCTCGTCCGCCTCGTCCGAGAGCAGCGGCCTGACGTCGTCCTGCTACTCGCCGCCTACCGTGAACCCGATTTTTGCGAGGAGGATCCGCTGGAAACGCGGCGACTCAACACGGCGCCCGCCCGCGTCCTCCGCGAGAGCCTGCCCACCTCCACGCGCCTTCTCTTTGTCAGCACCGACTATGTGTTTGACGGCGAATCCCCGCCCTATTCGGAGACCAGTCCACGCAACCCCCTCAGCGAGTACGGGCGCAGCAAGGTCGAAGCCGAGGACGCGCTCGCTGACCGTCGTAATACAATCATCCTCCGTGTTCCCCTGCTGGTCGGCGGTGGACCTACCCTTCAGGATTGCGGATTCATCCGGTTGATCATCGAAGACGCTCGCCGCGCCCAGCCCGTGGAGCTCGACAACGTGCTCATCCGCGTGCCCACCTGGACGCGCGATGTTGCGCGAGGAATGAGTTTCCTGATCCAACAAGACGCCGAGGGCGTTTTCCATTTGAGCGGGCCTCGAGGCGCTACGCGCTACGCCTGGTCAGTGGAGATCGCGCGACACCTCCGGCTGCCCTTCGACCACTTTCTGCCTTCCAGCCGCGTTATTCCCCGCAAAGCCCGGCGCCCGCGGGACAGCACGCTGGATGACCGGAAACTTCGCGAGCTCGGCTTTAGTGAGCGGACGGATTTTCCCTCGGTGGTGGACGTCGTGCTCGCCGAGCTCCAGCGCTTGGAATCGCGGGTGTCCTGACCGTCGAGACGGGATGGTCCCCGCGCCCGGCGGCCCCGCCGCTGCGTCATCCGCGCGCGATCTCGCGCAGAATCTCGCCTTTGGCGCTGACGATCGTCAGCCGGATGGGCATTTGGCCGAGCGCATGCGTCGAGCAACTCAGGCATGGGTCATAGCAGCGGATCACCGCCTCGATACGATTCAGCGCTCCCTCCCGAACGTCCGAACCGTTGACGAAATGCCGTGCCGCCTGCGTGATGCCCTTGTTCATCGCCAGATTGTTGTTGCCCGTTGCGACGATGAGGTTGGCCCAGGTGATCAGTCCCTGTTCGTTGATCTTGTAGTGATGGAACAGCGTGCCGCGCGGGGCTTCGGAGACGCCGACTCCCTCAAATTTGTTGGGGTTGGCAACGGCGCGCACATGGGTGTTCAGAATGTCTGCCGAATTGCACAACTCGCCGATCCGCTCCAGCGCAAATAGGATCTCGATCAGGCGCGCGTGGTGATAGTAGAACGAACTAAGCACGGCGCCGCCCGGCCTCAACGCGCGGAAATCTTGTAATTCTCTGTCCGCGAGGGGGGTCCCGCACGCATCGCAGATATTCAGACGCGCGAGCGGCCCCACGCGGTACATGCCGCCAGGGAAACCGAACGGCTTGAAGTAGGGAGCCTTTAGATAGCTGTCGCCGAGACTCGCCTCGCCGATGTGGCGATGATAGGCGGTAGGCTCGAGCTTGTCGGCGATGATCTTGCGGTCTGCATCGACCACGCGTAGGAAGCCATCGTAGTGCTCGAGATTGCCCTCGGGGGTGACGAGACCAAGGAAAAGCGACGGGAAATTGGCAAAGTGCTCGATCTCTTCTTTGAACTTTTGCTGCTCATTTTTCCAGAAATCGAGCGTGCGGCGCACGATCTCGATTCCCTTCGGCAAGTCTTCGAGGATTTTGTCGCGGGTCTCGGGCTTGAGCGGGGCGTTCACGCCACCCGGGACGGTCCACGCTGCATGAATTCGCTTGCCGCCGAGCCATTCGATGATCTGCTGGCCATACTTTCGGAGCCAGATCCCGTCCTTTGCGATTTCGGGGTATCGAGACGCTACACCGAAAATGTGCCGCTGAGCCGGGTCTGAATCGAAGCCGAGCAGGAAATCGGGCGAACTGAGGTGGAAGAAACTCAGCGCATGCGACTGGGTAATCTGGGCGTAATTGAGCAGACGGCGCAGCTTGGCGGCGGTCGGCGGAATTTTGACCGCCATCAGGTCGTCGCACGCCTTCGAGGCGGCGAGCAGATGGCTGACAGGGCAGATCCCGCAAATGCGCGCGGTGATGGCTGGCATTTCCGTGTAGGGTCGGCCCTCGGTGAATTTTTCGAAGCCGCGGAACTGCGTCACATGGAAATGCGCGTCGGCGACCTGATTCTGGTCGTCCAGGTACACCGTGATCTTGGAATGGCCTTCGATCCGAGTAACCGGATCGATAACGATGGTCCTTGCCATGGTGGCTCTCCTTTCCCCGAACTTATCCAAACTTCCCTATTTTCATCGGATCGGGCATGCGGCCCGCGATCAACTCCGACAGCACGTAGAAGATGATGTCCGCGTTCGGCGGGCAGCCGGGCAGGTGAACGTCTACATGGATCACCTCGTGCACCGGCCGGGCCCGCGCGAGAAGGGCCGGAACCACGCTCCTTGGCACCTGCTTCTGGGTATCCGCGGTCTCCACGTAGGCCCGATTGTACACTTCGTCGACGTCAAACATATTCCGCATCGATGGGACATTTCCGGTCACGGCGCAGTCGCCGAAGGCCATAACCAGCTTAGAATTCTTGCGAAACGCGAGGGCCTTGTGGAGATCCTCTTCGCTGGACACGGCTCCCTCGATCAGCGTCAGGTCGATGTTTGGCGGCACGTCTTTCGCATCCATGATCGGGCTGCTCACCAGTTCGATCTTGTCCGCGAGCTCGAGGAGCCGCTCATCCATATCCAAAAATGACATATGGCAGCCGGAACAGCCGTCGAGCCACACCGTAGCCAATCGGATCTTGTTGCTCATGGTCTGGCCTCCCTCATCAGCGTCAGGTACGGCAGAAATTGTAGCCGCTTCTTCATCTCGGCGGCCGCGCGGCCCTTTTCGGTGAGCGTGCCAGTCGGGCAGACGTGGACGCACTTGCCGCACGAGGTGCAGGTTTCGGAGCTTCCCCACGGCTGGTTCATGTCGGTGATAACGCGGCATTCAATGCCGCGACCCATGAAATCCCACGTATGCGCGCCCTCAATCTCATCGCAGACCCGGACACATCGCCCGCACAGCACGCATCGGTTGTGGTCGACAGCGAACCGCGGGTGCGTGGCGTCCACGCCCAGTCGGGGATATCGATACGGGACGCGGACATGGTTCATTCCGACTCGGCGCGCCAGGTCCTGCAGTTCGCAATGGTTGTTGCTCACGCAAACGGCGCAGACATGATTGCGCTCAGCAAACAGGAGCTCCACGATCGTCCGTCGATACTCCTGCAGGCGGGGCGTCTGGGTCGTCACCTCCATGCCCTCGGCAGCCCGGGTGACGCAGGCTGGCAGAAGTTTGGGCACGCCCTTAACCTCCACTAGGCACATCCGGCAGGCGCCCACGGGGGTGAGTCCCTGCAGGTAGCATAGCGTGGGGATCGCGATACCATTTTCCCGCGCGACTTCGAGAATCGTCTGCCCGGCCACCGCGCTGACGTCCTTACCATCGATTGACAGGGTGAGAATAGATTCGCTCATGCGTGAACCTCCGCAGGGGCTTTGATTTTGCAGACGCCGGCCGGGCACCGTTTGTCGACAATGTGGGCGAGGTACTCGTCTCGGAAATATTTCAGCGTCGAGAGCACCGGGTTGGGCGCCGTCTGGCCGAGCCCACAAAGGCTAGTGTTTTTTACGACATCGCA
Organism: Kiritimatiellia bacterium; assembly: GCA_025054615.1. Taxonomy (NCBI): domain Bacteria; kingdom Pseudomonadati; phylum Kiritimatiellota; class Kiritimatiellia; species Kiritimatiellia bacterium. Next base: position 66,043 of record JANWZO010000003.1, on the reverse strand, counting down.
CAGCCGCTCGAGCAGCGCCAGGTCGTCGAGAGTCGCCTCTCCGTTGCAGATTTTCGTCAGGATTCCGTGCATCTGGTCGGTGCCGGCGCGGCACGGAACGCACTTACCGCAGGATTCCGCCTTGCAGAAATCCATGAAGAATTTGGCGACATCGACCATGCAGGAGGTTTCGTCCATCACGATCATGCCGCCTGACCCCATAATGGATCCGACCCTGGCTAGCGAATCATAATCCACCGGCATGTCTAGATACTGCTCTGGGATACAGCCGCCAGACGGTCCGCCGGTCTGAACCGCCTTGAATTTTTTCCCGTCCGGGATACCCCCGCCGATATCGAAGATGATCTCGCGCAACGTGATGCCCATCGGCACCTCGATGAGGCCCGTATTCTTTACACGGCCGGCAAGGGCAAAGACCTTTGTGCCCTTGCTTTTCTCGGTGCCGATAGCGGCATACCAAGCGCCGCCATGCCGCAGGATCGGCGGGATGTTCGCGAAGGTCTCCACGTTATTGATCAGCGTGGGATATCCCCAAAGCCCGGATTCCGCGGGGAACGGCGGGCGCGGGCGCGGCTGTCCGCGCTTGCCCTCGATGGATGCGATCAGGGCCGTTTCCTCGCCGCAGACGAAGGCGCCGGCCCCCAACCGAACCTCCATGTTGAATGAGAAACTCGTGCCGAGGATGCCATCGCCAAGCAGCCCCGCTTTTTGCGCCTGTTTGATGGCGTTTTGCATCCGCTTGACCGCGAGGGGATATTCGGCGCGGATGTAGGCATAGCCGTGCTGCGCGCCGACCGCGTAGGCCGCGATGATCATGCCCTCGATCACGCGGTGCGGATCGCTTTCGAGCACGGCGCGGTCCATAAACGCACCCGGGTCGCCCTCGTCACCGTTGCAAATGACGTACTTTTTCGCGCCCTTGGACTTCGCGACGGTGCTCCATTTCAAGCCCGTGGGATACCCGCCGCCCCCGCGGCCGCGCAAACCGCTCGTGGTGACTTCGGCAATCACATCGGCCGGCGTCATGTCCGTCAGCGCACGAATCAGACCCTCGTAACCTTTGGCTGCCAGATAATCTTCCAAGTTTTCAGGATCGATGACGCCCGCGTTTTCGAGGACAATTTTCTTTTGAGCCCTGAAAAAGGGCACGTCGGTGGGGCATTCGAGGCGCTTGAGCGGGGCACCCTCCAAAGCGTCCAGCAGCTCGCCCGCGTCCTCCGGCTTCACCCGCTGGTACAACAGCCCCGAGGGTTCGACGAGGACGAGCGGGCCCTCGGCGCAGAGCCCTAGACAGCCGACGCCGCGCACCTGCACGCCGTCGAGCTTTCGCGCCTCAATCTGTTGTTTGATTGCCTTGAACACGCTGTCGCCGGCACAGGACTGGCATCCCGCCGCTAGGCACACATTCAACCGGCAACGGGGTTGCTTGAGCTGCGCGCGGCGCTTTTCCGCCAACTCGCGAAGTTCTTCCGGGGTCATGTTTTCACCACCTTTTCCAGATGCTCGAGGGTTTGTGCCGGGGTGACTTTGCCCAGGATATTGCCGTCCACGACCACCGCCGCGGCGAGGCCACACGACCCGATGCAGCGGGCCGTGAGGACCGATAGCGCATCGTCCCGCGTGGTCTCCCCGGGTTTGACGCCGTAGGTTTTCTCAATCTCATCCAAAATGTTTTGAGCGCCTTTGATGTAGCATGCCGTACCCATGCAGACGACGCAGGTGTGGCGCCCCTTCGGCTTCAGCGTAAAGAAATGGTAGAACGTGGCGACGCCGAAGACTTTGCTGAGAGGCAGCCGCAACGAACGCGCCACGAATTTGAGGCCCGGCTCGTCCAGGTAGCCAAAACACTCCTGCATGGTGTGCAGCGCTTCGATCAGCGCATCCGGCCGATATCCGTGCTTGCGCATCGTGTTGTCGACCAGGCGCCATCGCTTGTCGGCGCTCGGCGGTTCGATTTTTGGAGGGGCGATCGGCATCGTCATTCTCCTTCACACGGTTTCATATAGTTGCTTGCGCATTCCGTGGATGCGCTGCAGCATCACCTCGGAAAACCGACGGTACATTTTCGCCGCAAGGGCGACGTCGCCCTCGATTCGGGCGCGCAGCTTCGCGGCGTCAATCGCGACGGCCACGGTCTTCTCGAGCGCCCGAGCGTCGAGGTTCCACGTATAGGGCGGAAGCATCCATGACCATCCCACCGTGTCGCCGTCCGCCAGGGTCTGGATGATGATTGCCCCTTTCTCGCCCTGCGGCGGCACTTCAATGGCCACACGCCCGCGCACAATCAGAAACAGGTGGTCAGCGGGTTTGCCTGCACGGAGCAGGAACTGGCCCGGCTCATACTCGCGCGCGGAGGAGGACCCGATGATCCAGTCTACGGTTTCAGCGTCCAGCCCCGCGAAGAGCGGTTGTTTCATCACGAATTCACGAATGTGCAGCATGTTCGTTGAGCCTCCTCATGGGGTTTATCGGTGTAGGTGCCCGCTAGTCTGCCCTCCGTTTCATCCCTGCCAGTCCGTCCTGTCCACGGTGGTCCTGAAATTAGCCTCCACCAACTTCGGCGGCTCGATATCGCCCAGTTTCTCCAAATCCCTTTTTTCCGGTTTGCCCACATAAAGAATGCCCTGGGCCGGACACTTCTCGATCGCGACATCGACCCCGACGAAATGCTCCGGGTCATAGTGATCGTAGTCGACCCGCGCGAGGTTGTCAGTCACGATGAACAAGCCGCTGGCCTTCGAGCAGGCCTTGCACCCGAGGCAGCCGACCTTGCACACCGCGCGAACATCTTTGCCGAAATCCTTGTTCGAACACGCGACCGCGAGCATCCGTTCGCGCTTGAACGGAACCATTGTGATAATGTTGCGCGGGCAAACGCGGGCGCAGGCGCCGCAGCCCGTGCATTTTTCGTAATCGACCGTCGCCAGGCCATCGACCACGTGAATGGCGTCGTATTCACACGCGCGCTCGCAATCGCCGAAGCCGAGACAGCCATAGGTGCAACCTTGCACGCCGTTAACGAGGTTGGCCGCTGCGCAGGTGGATTCGCCGCTATAGTTTCCCATCTGGAGTTTGTCTCCCGTGTGCGCGCGGCAGTGGACGATCGGTCGGAAAGGCCAGGTCTCCCCTAACTCGACGCCGAGAATCTCGGCAATCGCCTGGGCCACGCTGGGACCCCCTACTGTGCATTTGTCCGGCCCGATCCTGCCGGCCACCACGGCCTCCGCATACAACTGGCAGCCCGTGCATCCGCATCCTCCGCAGTTGGCGCCCGGCAGCACGGCGTTGACCCGTTCAATCCGCGGGTCCACCTCGACGTGGAAAATACGGCTCGCCCAACCGAGGACCCAGCCTGCCGCGACGCCGAGGCCCATCATGGTCCCTCCCGCAAGGGCCATGGTGGCGAGATCCATCATGGCGAAGCCTCCACGCGGCCCTTCGGCAGCACCGCCTCAGGCCCGCCCTCGCCCAGCTTGATCAGATTCCGGTCGACGCCTGTGAATCCCAGAAAGGCGAGCGCCAGGATTCCCGCTGTAATGAGCGTAATGGCCGGGCCCCGCAACGGAGCCGGCACGTCGCACGTGTCCAGTTCTTGCCGGATCCCCGCCATGAGCACAATGGCCAGCATGAAGCCCAGGCCGGACGAAATCGCATGGATCAGTGTGCGGTCGAGCCCCCAGGGCGCTCCCGCGTCCACTGACAGATTCTTCATCACCTCGAGACATACAAACAGGATCAAGCAATTGGTCGTGATTAGTGGCAGGAAGACCCCAAAGGCCCGGTAGAGTCCCGGGAAAAACTTGCGGACGTACATCTCGACCAGCTGAACCGTTGCGGCGATCACGAAGATATAGACCAGATAGCTCAGCACGCTGAGGTTCACCGTGCCCGCGAACGCCGGGTTAGCGAGCTTCACAAGCCACGTCGCCAGGGGCGCCCCCGGAGACAACACGAAGTAGGTCAACAGCCAGCTTAAGGCCGCCGCAATGGAGACCACGAAGGTCACTGCGCATCCCATCCCAAATGCGGTGTCGACGCGCCTCGAGACGCCGATGAAGGGGCAAATTCCGACGAAGTAGTGCAACACCATATTGTTGATGAGCACCATCGTCACCGCCGTTATGAAGATGGACTGAAGATAACTCATGTCGCCTGCCGCGCCCTTTGCCTTCGGATCGCCTGGATCCAGTTTATCGCTCCCATCAGCACGCCAAGCGTGAGGAAAGCTCCCGGCGGAAGGATCATCACCACCCATTCGTCCCAGAGGGCTGGCGAGGTGTCCGGAATGACCCGCCAGCCGAGCCATCGACCGAACCACGTACCGAATCCAAGAATCTCTCGGACGGTCGCAATGCCCGCGAGCCCCAGCCCGAAACCGAGCGACTGCCCGAGGGCGTCCGCCGCGGCCGCCAGCGGGCCCTGTTTCGACCCGCAGACCTCGATCCGCGCGATGATCACACAATTGACGATGATCAACGGGATGTACGGACCGAGCTGCTTGCTCATGTCGTAGAGATAGGCGGCCAAGAGGCGGTCCGCGATGGTGACGAACGTCGCGATCGTCAGCGTGAAGACCAGGATTCGAAGGTGCGGCTTCAGGAGCCCCCGGATCAGGCTGATCAAGACATTTGAGCAAACGAGCACGAAGAGCACGGCCCCCGCCATGGTTATGGCCCCTTCCATGGTGTTCGTCACCGCGAGGGACGGACACATCCCGAGCACCTGGCGATAGACCGGATTTTCCGGCAGAATGCCGTTGAGGAAACGTTCGCGAGGATCGGGCAGGGATCGGCTCATAGTCCCGGCGCCTCCTTTCTCCATTGCGCCAGGGCGGTATTGACGATCGAAACCACCGCTTCGGACGAGATCGTCGCGCCGGTAACCCCGTCCACCTGCTCCGGCCGCGTCGCGCCGGACTTGGTCACGCGCAACGGCACGCGCGCGGGCTTGCCGGCAAATTGCGCTCGCCATTTCTCTTTCGTAATGAAATCGCCGAGCCCGGGGGTTTCCTTCTGATCCACAATGTAGAGGCCGGTGATCCGCTCGCCCGCGGCGTCCACGCCCACCAGCAGCTCGATGCGGTCGGCGAAACCCTGGCCTGAGGCGACGAGGACGCGGCCCACTTCTCGGCGCTCTGCGTCCAGCGCGCGGAAGGTGCGAAGCCCGCCGATCGTTTCCGCCACGCCGGAGACGGCGCCCGGAACGAGCGCGGGGATTTGCCCAAGGGTGTCCGCCAGTTTGTTTGCCTCCACCTTCGGCTGGAGGGCCGCCTGGACACCGGCCAGCGCCGCTCCGAACAGCAGGCACAGCGCGATCACCAGCCAGGCCTCGCGGACATATCGCATCATGACGACTTCCTTTCGGGCATGGGTCCGCCAAGCGGGGTGGGCACGGTCCAGCGGTTGATCAGCGGCGTGAAGGCATTCATGACCAGCACCGCAAACATCACGCCTTCGGGATAGCCCGTCAGCTTGCGGATGACGATCACCAGCAGCCCAATGCCCGCGCCAAAAATGGCCTTTCCCAAGGGGGTGAGGGGGCTGGTCACCGGGTCCGTCGCGATAAAGAACGCGCCAAACACGAGGGCGCCCCCACTGAGTTCATGCAGGACTGTCCAGCCGCCGCTGACTCCGAGCGCCTGGATAACGCCCGCGCCTAGCGCCGCCGCGCCGAGCATGGCGGCGGGGATCTCCCACGACGCCGATCGGCGAAGGCATAGGTACACACCGCCTACGAGGCTCGCCAAGGCGCTCGAGGTTCCATACGCGTTCTCCCCCACCCCGGCGAACAATGAGACAAGTGGCGCGATGAACCCCTCCGCCTTGAACGCCGACAGCGGGGTCGCCAGGCTCACGCCATCGACGGACGGCACGTAGGCCGATGCGCCCAACGCCGACGGGAACGCGACGATGGCAAAGGCGCGTCCCACCATCGCCGGATTGAAAATGTTCTGGCCCAGCCCGCCGTAGGCCATTTTCCCAAGACCGATAGCGACGAGCGACGCGCTGAACACGATGTGCCACGGCGTATTGGGCGGGAAGGACAGGCCGAGGATCAATCCCGTCAGCAGCGCCGAGCCGTCGCGCAGGGTCGCGCGCCGCCCCCGCATCCGTTGGAACAACCACTCCGCGCCCATGCAGCAGGCCGCCGCAAACAGCAGCTTGTAAAACGAGGCGTGTCCGCTCATCGCGATTTCCACCACGGCCACCGGCAGGATCGCGCCGATCACATCGAACATCATCCTCTGCGTCGTCAGCGATCCACTGTGTAGATGTGGCCCGGGCGCCACCACCAGGTTCGGCGGCGCCGTTCCAACGGGCACGTTTGTTCCCAGCTCGCTCATCGCTGACCGATCTCCCGAGTCACACGCCTTCCGCCATCACCTTGCCCATGCGGATGAGCTGCACCAGCGGGATTCCCGCCGGGCACACGTAGGCGCAGCAGCCGCATTCGCAGCACACGCGCAGATGGTAGCGTTTCGCTGTCTCCCAATCCCTGTGGCGCGAGGCGAGCGCGATCTTGGTCGGTACCAGGCGGAGCGGGCAGACGTCCACACATCGACCGCAGCGCACGCAGGCGGTTTCCTCGGCGCGCCGCACCTCCGGGGTGGTCAGGCAGACGATCCCGCTCGTCCCCTTGGTAACGGGCACATCCAGCGAATGGAGCGCGAAGCCCATCATGGGCCCGCCGGCCAGAACCCGCGCCGCATCGGGCTTCAATCCGCCGCAAAAGGCGATCAACTCTGAAATCGGCGTGCCGATCGGGGCGAGAATGTTCTTCGGCGACGCAATGCCCGCGCCCGTCACCGAGACCACTCTGTGCGTGAGCGGCCGGTCGCGCAGAACGGCCGCAGCCAGCGCGGTGGCAGTACCGACGTTGATGACGACGACGCCCACGTCCAGCGGCAGACCACCATTGGGCACGGCTCGGCCGAGCACTGTCGGGATCAACTGCTTCTCGCCTCCCATCGGATATTTCGTGGGTACCGCCACAACGCGGATGCCGTGTTCGGCGGCAACGCGATTGAGCGTCTCAATCGCGCGAGGTTTATTGTCCTCGACGGCGATCACGATCCGCGCCGCGCCGGCGGCGCGAGCGGCGAGGAGCGCGCCGGCCACAATTGCGTCGGGAGCTTCGACCATCAGCCGGTAATCCGAGGTCAGGTACGGCTCGCACTCGCACCCGTTGACCAGCAGGGTGTCAACCGGCCGCTTTTCGTTGCGTGTCAACTTCACATGGGTCGGGAAGGCCGCGCCTCCCTCTCCGACCAGTCCGGACGCGCGGCACTTGCGCGTTATCTCGGCGGGATCGAGCTGCCCGATCCGCTCGAACGGCCAGGGGCCGCTGAGAAGGATCGCCTTAAGTTGCGCGGCATCCGTCTGGTCGGGGCCGGCCTTGATTGGTTGCGTCTTGACATGCCGACCGTTCGGCAGCGTGGTCACGCCGCCAAGTTGCGCGACGCCGTTGACCGGAGAATGGATCGGCGCCGAGACAAACGCCTCTGCGTCCGCGATTACGTCGCCCCACTTGACCTCCTGGCGAAACCGGACCTTGCTGACACACGGCGCACCGGCGTGCTGATGCAAGGGCAGATGGACCACGGCGGGCGTCGGCAGCACCTCAATCGGGTGGTCCGCTGCCAGATGCTTGTTTTCCGGCGGATGAACACCCCCTGCGAATGGCCGAATCGCGGGCGCCTCTGGAAGCGGTGCGATCATCGGTTGCCCCGCCGTCGGTCCGTCAGTAGGCAAAGCGTGGCTCGCGCGGCTACCACGCCCGCGGCAAATCCCGCAAGCGCACCGATGACCTGACGCACCCCTCCCCCGCCGGCCCGGACCGCTCCAAAGGCGGCGCCGACCAACGGTCCGATGAAGACCAGCGCGGCCAAGGCCGCCAGCCGAACTCCCGCCGGCGCATCCGGGGCAGTTTCGATCGTGGAACGGGCGGCGCAGTGCGCACAACCGTTGCTGCAGCCTGCAGCGTTGACGGAAGGCGCGGTCATCCGCGGCCTCCCGGCCTATTCCTCAACGGAAATGCAGGACACAGGACAGTTCGCCGCGCATTCGCGGACGGTGTCCTCCTTGCCGGCCGGAACCACGTCCACAATCACCTTGGCGATATTGTCCTCGCCAAGCTTGAAGACCTCGGGGCAGGTGTCGCTGCAGACCGCGCACCCCGTGCAGGCACTTTCGTCAATTTTTACTTTCATGGTGTTCTCCTCCGTGATCGGCCCCGGTATCGAGGCGCAAAGTGTATTCACCTCGCGGCGCGCAACACCGCCTTGTAGCTCTCCAGCGTCTTGATGTAGTTCGCGCGTTCGAACGCGGACGGATCCTCCACGTGCTGCTGGCTCATGCAGCCCTTCATCTGCTGGATGGACTCGTATTCGTGGACCTCCATCCAATTTTTCAGGTCCCAGAGCATCTGGCCGACATGCGCCAGTCCGTGCTGCAGCAGGGCAGACGTCGTGAAGACAGCGTCGGCTCCGGCCATCACGTATTTGACGATCTCAATGGCGCTGTGGACGCCGCGGGTCGCGCCCAGCGACGCGCGAAGCTTCCCGTACAAGATGGCAATCCAGAGAAGGGGAAGCCGAATCTCATACGGATTGCTCAGGCTGAGCTGCGGCTTGACCTCGAGGTCCTCGATGTTGAAATCCGGCTGGTAAAACCGGTTAAACAACACCAGCGCATCCGCGCCCGCCTCATCAAGCTGCTTGGCAAAATTTGCCATGGAACTGAAGAACGGGCTGAGCTTCACGGCAACCGGGATCGTCACTGAGGCCTTGACCGCCTTGACGATGTCCAGATAGCGGCGCTCGACCTCGACACCCGTCATATTCATATCCGTAGGCGTCCAGTAAATGTTGAGCTCAAGAGCGTCGGCGCCGGCCTGCTGGATCTCCCTGGCAAACCGGACCCACCCCTCGTTCGTGACGCCGTTCAGGCTACCGATGATCGGAATCTGGCACGAGGCCTTCGCCTTCGCGATGATCTCCAGGTAGCGGTCGGGCTTGACGGCATAATCGTCCAGCTTGGGGAAATATGAAAGCGACTCGGCAAAACTGTCCGACCCCGCGTGGAGGGCGTAATCGAGCACGGCCGCCTCCTGCCGCAGTTGTTCCTCGAAGATCGAGAACATTACCACGGCGGACACGCCGGCGTCTTCGAGCCGCTTGATTTTCTCCGGTGATTCCGAGAGCGGCGACGCGGAGGCCGCCAGCGGATGCTTCAGCTCCAGCCCCATGTACGTGGTGCGCAGGTCCATCGTCGTCCTCCTTTCACGCCCCGGCCGTCGCCGGTTGGCGCGCCGCGAGTTCCGCATGCAGTTTCCAGCGCATGTTCACATCTTCCTGCGCCAGTTTCAGCAACCGCGCCGCCTCCTCGGGATGGCTGTGGGCTAGCATGCGATACCGGACCTCGTTGTAGGCGTAATCCTTGAAGGGAACCGACGGCGGTTTGGAATCGAGTTGGAAGGGATTCTGGCCCTTGGCCGCGAGTTCGGGGTTGTAGCGGTAGAGCGGCCAGTAGCCCGAGTCCACCGCCAGTTTCTGCTGCTTGAAGCCGAGCGCCATGTCGATGCCGTGTGCAATGCAGTGGCTATAGGCGATGATCAGCGACGGCCCGTCATAGGCTTCGGCCTCCAATAGCGCGCGCAGCGTCTGCCGTGGATTCGCTCCGAGCGCCACGCGGGCGACATAGACGTGACCGTACGAAATCGCGAGGAGGCCGAGATCTTTTTTGCCGGTCTTCTTGCCCGCCGCGGCGAATTTGGCGACGGCGCCGCGCGGGGTCGCCTTCGACATCTGGCCGCCGGTGTTCGAATACACCTCCGTGTCCATGACCAGAATGTTGACATCGCGGTTAGACGCCAGGACGTGGTCCAACCCGCCGTACCCGATGTCGTAGGCCCAGCCGTCCCCGCCCATAATCCACACGCTGCGGCGGACCAGGTTGTCCGCAATCGCAAGGAGCCGCCGGGCCTCGGGCCGGTCCATTTCTGCGAGCCGCCGTTTGAGCTCCTCTACGCGCGCGCGCTGTGCGATCAGCTCCTCGCGCGTCCGTTGCGGAGCGGTGAGGATCTCCCGCACCAGCGTATCGCCGAGCGCACCGCCGAGTTCCGTGAGCAATTCGCGGGCGAATTCGGCGTGCTTGTCGAACGTCAATCGGAACCCGAACCCGAATTCCGCATTATCCTCGAAGAGTGAGTTGGACCAGGCCGGGCCGCGGCCGTCGGCGTTGGTGGTCCAAGGCGTCGTCGGCAGGTTGCCGCCATAGATGGAGGAACAGCCGGTGGCATTCGCGACGATCATCCGGTCGCCGAACATCTGGCTGATGATTTTGACATAGGGCGTCTCCCCGCAACCCGTGCAGGCGCCCGAAAACTCGAACAGTGGATCAAGGTACTGGAGGTCTTTGGCCAGCGTTAGATCGAGCTTGGCCGGTACGCCGTCCCGCAGGCTCTCGAAGAAGGCCTCGTTGGCGCGCTCGCGCTCCAGAATCGGGAGCTTGTCGCGCATGTTGATCGCTCGGAGCGAGGCGTTTTCCTTGCTTTTTGCGGGGCAGACGCTGACGCAGAGCGTGCAGCCCGTGCAGTCCTCCACATAGATGTGAAGCAGGTAGCGCATGTCCGGCGCCGCGCCGGTCCCGCGCAGCGGAGCAGATTTGAATCCGGCCGGCGCGCCGCTAAGCGCTGAAGCGGGGACCATCTTTGCCCGGATGCAACTGTGGGGACAAACCAGCGCGCACATACCGCACTGAGTGCACAAGTCCGGCTCCCAGACGGGCACGCTCAATGAAATGTTGCGCTTCTCCCATTTGGTCGTGCCTGTCGGGTAGGTGCCGTCGCAGGGGAGTTTGCTGACCGGAATTTCGTCGCCACGGCCCTCCATCATCAGCGCCTCGACCTCGCGCACGAACGCCGGAGCTTTCGGCGAAACGGTCGGCGGCAGGGACGCGAGGTTGGTCACTCGATCCGGAACCCGGACTTCGAATAGGTTTGCGAGGGTTTTGTCGACCGCCTCAAAGTTCTTCTGAACGACGTCCTCACCTTTCTTTCCGTATGTCTTACGGATGGCTTTTTTGATTTGCTCGATCGCCTCCTCGCGGGGCAATACGCCAGAAATCGCGAAGAAGCATGTCTGCATGATGGTGTTGATGCGGGAACCCATCCCTGTCTCGCGGGCCACCCGGTACGCGTCGATGACATAGAATTTCATCTTCTTCTCGAGGATTTGGCGCTGAACGCGGCCGGGGAGGCGATCCCACACCTCTTCGGGTCCGAATGGGCTGTTGAGCAGAAAGACGCAGCCCGGCGCCGCCTGTTTCAGCACATCGACCTTTTCGAGGAAGTGGAATTGGTGGCAGCCGATAAAATTGGCGGACTGGATCAGATACGTGGACCGTATCGGCCTCGGACCGAATCGGAGGTGCGACACAGTCTGTGACCCCGATTTCTTAGAGTCATAGACGAAATAGCCCTGCGCGTAAAAATTCGTCTCCTCGCCGATGATCTTGATCGAATTTTTGTTCGCTCCCACCGTGCCGTCGGCGCCCAGACCGAAGAACATCGCGCGCACCACATCGTCCGGCTCGATGATGAACGATCGGTCGTATTCTAGGCTGGTGTGAGAGACGTCGTCATGGATGCCGACAGTGAAGTGATTCTTGGGTTTGTCCTTCTTTAATTCGTCGAATACCGCCTTAACCATGGCGGGCGTGAATTCCTTGGAGGACAACCCATAGCGGCCGCCGATGACGCGCGGCATCGAACCCATGGGAAGCGCACCGGCCGTCGACCCCTCCACGAGGGCGGTGAGCACATCCTGGTAGAGCGGCTCGCCCGCGGACCCGGGTTCCTTCGTGCGATCCAACACGGCGATTGAACGGACCGTTGACGGCAAGGCTGACAGGAAGTGTCCCGTGGAAAAGGGCCGAAAGAGGCGGACGCGCACGTAACCGATTTTCTCGCCCCGAGACGTCAGATACTCGACGGTTTCGTGGGCCGTTTCCGCGCCGGAGCCCATCAGCACGATCACGCGTTCTGCATCCGGTGCGCCGTAATACTCGAAGAGCTTGTAAGACCGCCCGACGATCCGCTCAAATTTGCGCATCGTTTTTTCAACGATGCCGGGCGTCGCCGCGTAGAAGGGATTTACCGTTTCTCGCCCCTGAAAATAGACATCCGGATTCTGGGCCGTGCCCCGAACCACCGGATGATCCGGACTCAACGCGCGTTTCCGATGAGCAATGACGAGGTCCTCGTCGATCATCGCGCGAATCTCGTCCTCGGTCAGCAACACCACCTTGTTGACCTCGTGCGACGTCCGGAAGCCGTCAAAGAAGTGCAAAAACGGCACGCGCGACTCGAGGCTGGCCGCCTGCGCGATAAGCGCCATGTCCATGCATTCCTGCACGGACGCCGAGCAAATCATCGCGAATCCCGTCTGGCGCACGGCCATCACATCCTGGTGGTCGCCGAAAATGGAGAGCCCTTGGGCTGCAATCGCACGGGCAGATACGTGGAAGACGGTCGGCGTCAGTTCGCCGGCAATCTTGTACATGTTCGGGATCATCAACAGCAGCCCCTGCGACGCCGTGAAGGTTGTCGCGAGCGCCCCGGTCTGCAGCGCCCCGTGAATCGATCCCGCTGCCCCGCCTTCGCTCTGCATTTCCACCACGAGCGGGACCGTTCCCCAGATGTTCTTTCGGCCCTCGCTCGACCACTGGTCAGCGAGTTCTCCCATGTTGGAGGACGGCGTGATGGGGTAAATCGCGCAAACTTCCGCGGTTGCATAGGCCGCGTGAGTCGTCGACTCGTTCCCATCGATGATCGCGAACTCTTTGCTCATCAGGTCCTCCTTTCGTACGCGGGTGGTATCGCCCGCGGGTATTTCCCTGAAAAATGAGGTGCCGGCGCTGCGCGCCTAGGAGGAGTGCCTGGGGGGGAGCGGCGAGGGATCGCCGCTATAGGACGCGCGTACGCCGGCACCAAACTGCCAAATTTACCATTCACCCCGCGACTTCGTCAGCCGCCGTACTCCTCCGTATATGTCATCCATCGTTTTCTGTCCTGCGGCGCTCCTCCATTGCGTGTTATTCACTGGACTGACCTTTACGAAAATCCAAGAGCCCGCGCTATCGGGCAAAACCCGAATTTCGCATCGGGGTTTGCCCGATGAACGCGGCGGGTTCGCCCATCCGCGATGACGATGGAGCCGACGCACCCAACGAACCGGTGCCACCGACCCTAAAAAACGAGGTGCGGCTCCGCGCAATAGACAAGTCCGCCGCATCGACAAGTCGACGTCGGATGACAGGTTAAAGAATGCTTCCAGCAACGAATCAAGATGGAAGAGCGCGAGGAGCGTAGCGTGATGGCTGATGTAATCGAGATGATCGACCGGTGATCTGAGCCGGTCCAATTCCGTAAACCGCTAAAGAATCTCCACCATCACATCCAGCAGCACGACCTGCGGATTGGACCGGATAAATTCGCTCACATCCGCCAGCCGCTGTTCGACGGTTTCTTTTTCGGCCGCAACCGTCACCACCGCCAGCACGCAGGATTGCCAAAGGTCCTGATGGTCCACCTCCGCCACGCTCACATTCATCTTGTTGAGCATGCGGTCCTTAAGGCTCCGCAGGACCATCCGCTTGTCCTTGAGCGAACGCGCCTCCGGGATACTAAGTTTGGCCTGCAGACAACCGATGGTCATGGACCGGGCGCCTCCAGCATCGCGCGCAAGTGGCCGGCGGCCATCTCGGCAATCCGGCGCTGCCCTTCCGCGTTAGGGTGGATTCCATCCTCAAGGTTGAGTTCCGGCACGCCGCCCACTCCTTCCAGCATGAACGGCCACAGCCGAACTCCATTCCGCTCGGCGACCCGCGGGAACACGGCGTCGAATGCGGCCGCATACTCCGGACCCATGTTGGGCGGCGCGCGCATACCGGCGAGCAGGATCCGGATCTCCGGATTTGCGTGCCGCGCCAGCTCGATGATCCTCTGCAAATTCCGCTCCAGCTCGCCCACCGCAAGACCCCGCAGCGCGTCGTTGGCGCCCAGCGCCAGAACCAGAATATCGTAGCGCTCCTTCATTAGCCACTCCATTCGGCGGATGCCGCCCGCCGTCGTGTCGCCGCTCAAACCGGCATTGACGAGCTCAATGTCGAACCCCTGCGCACGCAACATCGTTTCCGCAAGCGCAGGCCATGCTTCGTTCGGAGACAAGCCGTATCCGGCCGTCAGACTGTCGCCCAGGCAGAGGACGCGAATCGGTTCGGCAGCCGCCACCGCCCCAAGCAGTGCGGCCAGAGCAACGACGCGAGCAATCACGGCTTCAACAAACACAGCCTCTTGGAGAAATTCAAGGCAATGCTACAGCGAAGCTGGCCATGCATGCATGGCGGCCGATGAAAGATGATTTCCAGAGTTGACGCCTCTGTTGTGCTACGAAGTGTGCGGCAGGCCAAACCCGACTCTCTCAGAGAAGGCCGAGTTCACCACTCCAGAAGCGCTGCGCCGGGCGATTCCATTTCGAAGACGGCCAGCCAATTGCCATCGCACTGCTCGATGCGCACGTCGGATGCCGGGGCTGATCGCAGGTCGTTGGCCGAGCGCAGCTCCGCGATTTGTTCGCGAGAAGGATAAGGGGGCGATCCCATTTCTCGATATAACGCGAGAATATTGTTTTCCTCCGATCCGATTCGGGTAAGCCGCGGCGAAGAGGTCGTCGTCGCGTCCAGTTGAACCTGCACTTTAAGGCGGCTCGGCGTTGTCTCTTCCGCAAAGGCGTAGGCCAGCACCTGTCGACGAGCGCCCAGCTTCGTCACGATGGCATGCTGGAGGCGCTCCTCGCCATCGCCTTGAACAGCCACGCGCTCGTCGCCTAATCGGCAAAGCAGCATATGCGCCATGTAAACCGGCTTCCGTAGGCCGTGGAGCGACAACATGCCGTAGTGGCCCGCAAACTCGCTGCGCTGATAGCCAAGCTGGTTGTAGATGTCGCTCAAACACCACCAGGCAAAGTAATCGGCCTGATCGCAGACCTCGGCCATCGTCTTGATGCACCAGGCCGCCTCCACCGGCGACTCGCGCAAAGGGTCTGTTGGATGCCAGGTACGGCCCCACTCGTTCCAGTGAACCTCTCCCGCGAAGCCGAGCTTCGTCACCAGCTTTCTCACCCCGCGAATGACACGGGAGGAGAAATGAGGGCTTTTGACCGAGCGTTCTTCCTGTGGGCCGTCGAACGGCGAAAGCGCGCCGCTTTCACCGTCGTTGTTGTACACATGCGTGATCAAGTAATCAGGCGGACAGTTTGCACCCTTGGCGAAGGTCACAAATTCTTCAATCCACTCGCCGCGGGCGGTGCTCGGCCCGCCGACCCTTAATGACCCGTCGACGGACTTGATTGCTTCGTAGGTCAGTTTCCAAAGTCTCCAAAAATCCGCCTGCTCGCCGTCGAAGAATGCGCGCAAATTCGGCTCGTTCCACACTTCAAAATACCACTGGCGCACTTCCTCAAGACCGTAGCGATCCACCGCGTGCTGGACGGCCTCCCGGACTAATTTTTGCCAAAGCGCCCAGTCCTTGGGTAAACCAACTCGGCCGCGGGTCTCGAAAACGGATGCATTGGTCGAGGCCAGCGCGCTCGGCACGAACGTAGTGGTGAACATCGGCCGCAGACCGATGTCGAGCAGTGAATCCATGACGTAGTCGATGATTTGAAAATTTAATTCGGGCGGGCGGACCTTTTCCCGCCAGCTGGCAGGATCTACAGTGTAAAACCGCAGTTCGTCGTCAAACATGCCAACGGCGCGGACATGGCGGGCGCCGATTTCCTTCACGGCCATCGCCAGCTGCTCCTGCATGTCGCGCCGAACAAACCAGCGAAATTGATCCACATTCAAAAGTCCTGCCCAGGAATGGCGAAGAGGACGAGCAGGCTTCTGCCACTCGGGTGCTATCCGCAGTTCTTTCAAGGTTTACCTCCCTGTCAAAAACACACGTTCACTACTGTCACAGGGCCCCGCCACTCTTTTCAGAAAGGCCCCGGCGCTTGTGTAAAAAGCGTGGATCGATTCCAAACATAAACAAGGACAAACTTACCTATAGCACGACGCGTGCAGCAGACGGGAGGGGACGGAGGGCGCCCTCTTGCCGCCAGACGGGCCTATCTACAGAGGGCTCTCCACGTTCCGTATCAAACATTCCACAATGGTTCATAGGGACCAACGCGGGAGACTACGCTCAACTGTGAGGCGCTCAACCGTACTTCAGACGTGGAGCACCCACTGAGACGATCATGGATACCGCGCGGCGTGCACCAAAAAGTCTTCGCCGCGCTTTTCAGATCAGTCGATGCACGCGCCTTTAGTCTGAAAGAAGGCGTTCGACGTACCAATAGTCGCATATGCCGCTGAAAATCTTGCTAGCGAGGGAACAATTTGGTAGCACAAGAGACGGAAAATAACGCGGGGTCACATGCGACCGTTCGCTCAGGGCGCGCGTGTAAATAGTCAGATACGTGCACGGTATACAAATTCTCTCATATTCATTTCCATGGGCGCCGCTACGTAACATGCCTTGGCCTGATGACGATCCAACGGATCCAGATGATCTTCGGTGTCAAACGACAAATGGATCAAATAAGATATGAACACTAAGCAAAGCGACAGTGGGAGTTAAGAACTGCATACTAATGATAGTCTTTTGCATATAATTGACTAGTAATTCTGTACGACGAATTCGAAAATCATCTCGAAGGGAAATTAAATACGCGGGGCAGAGATAACAAGGGGTGGACGCGAATTGTATACCCTCTAAATAACAAAAGGAGGTTCTTCAGATGAACTCATATATGAGAACACTAAGCTTTTATCTAATCTTTCTGTCAATCACATGCGGCGCAGTTATTCGTACTGCGAGTCAACCAAACTTTTCGCACGGTTATAATAAATCGCGGTTGCAGCGGTTGTATAGTGATATATTGGCTCGAGCAGGTTACAGACCCGTTGTGGATAAGTCTGGCAATCTACAATTCAACCGAGACGGTATTACATATTTAATTATGGGAGATGAAGAAAATTTGAATGCAGTTAGCATTGTGATGCCAAATATTGCCTCTATCAGTGACGAGGACGACCGTATACGCGTTTTGAGGGCCGCAGATGTGGCGAATGCCCGGACATGGGGAACAAGAATATTCACATTTGCGGACAGTGTACACGTTTGTAGCGACTTGTTTGTTGATAGCCCAGATGAGTTAGCGGCTTATCTGGAAAAGGTCATAATGTGCCTGCGATTTAGTTCAGATCAGTTTTTTTCAGCGTTGAATGAGCTGAATTCAACCGATATCCAGGGAGTTTATGGCGTTACGTCCGATCAAAGCGAAGCAGAGGAATTTGAGCTGCCGACTGAAATGGTTACGCCAGGTGAGAACCCCCTGCAGGAAGAAAGCGAGGATCTGACGGAGCTCATGGGCGTGCCGCAACCCGGAGCTCATCCGGAAAATCTAATGCAGATGTTACGATCGATGGGCATGATTCGTGATATGCATTGCCCGGTTTGCGGGACAGATTACGAGTGGATTGTTGGTATAATAAAACCTGGCCGGCGACCCGGCGAATGTCCTAATTGCCGCTGGGCTCCGCAGTAAGAAGACAGGCCCCGCAGGCCATGTGCCAGTTCAATGTCTCATAGAAATGTTCAGGTCCAGACGCACGGTCGTGCGCTCCATGTTGCATCTTGGATCTTGCAGCGGGCTGCTGGCACGGGGAATTGGGCTCACACCTGTTACGAGGTTGGTCGTTCGGGCTCGAGACCTTCCACGCGTACTTTAGCGAGCGCGTCTCCGGGAGGCCGAATTTGGCCTTCAAACAACGGATGCTTACGGACCGGGCGCCTCCAGCATCGCGCGCAGGAGGCCGGCGGCCATCTCGGCCATACGGCGCTAACCTTTCGCGTTCGGCGTGATTCCATCCTCAAGGTTGAACTCCAGCAAGCCTCCCGCCCCTTCCAGTACTAATAGCAGTAGCCGGACGTCTTTCCGCTCGGCGGCCTGCTGGAACACGGCGTCAAATGCGAGCGTATAGTCCGGTTCCACGGGTGACGGCGCGCACTCTTTCCCGATGGCTGATGGAAAACCAAGCGTACCAGTGTACGTTTGGACGCGTGAACTCATCCATCGTCTTGCGGGCGGAACGCCTGCGTAAGGAATTTCCATCCAACGGCCGGACACTGGTGGTGTTGGACGACGCATCCCTCGAGCTGGCCGCGGGCGATACCTGCGCGCTCGTCGGACCGTCGGGCAGCGGCAAAACGACGCTGCTCGGCATCTGTGCCGGCCTTGATGTGCCGACCAGCGGTCGGGTCGAGTTGCTCGGCCGCGATCTTTTCTCCCTGAGCGAGGAGGAACGCGCCCGCCTGCGCCTCGAACAGACCGGCTTTGTGTTCCAATCGTTCCACCTGATTCCCACGCTCACCGCTTTCGAGAACGTGGCGCTGCCCCTGGAAATCCGCGGCCTGCGGGATGCAGAGGATCGCGCCGCTTTCTGGCTGGAGCGCGTCGGACTGAAAGACCGCATGCGGCATACGCCGCCGCGGCTGTCCGGCGGAGAACAGCAACGTGTTGCGATAGCGCGCGCCTTCGCCGGAAATCCACGTTTGCTCTTTGCGGACGAACCAACGGGCAACCTCGACGCGGTGACCGGCGGACGGATCATCGACCTTCTGTTTGAACTGAACAGCTCCGCACACGCCACGCTTCTGCTCGTCACCCATGATCCGGAAATCGCAACCCGCTGCCGCCGAGTAATTCGACTGAAGGCAGGTCGCATCGAATCTATGGAAACGGCATGAGGCCGCTGAGGGAGACCATACGCCTGATCACCCTTGCGATCCGCGTCGCCAGTCGCGATCTGCGCGCCCAATCGTCTGGATTCGTGTGGTACGCGTTGGCGCTGGGGCTCGGCATGGGGGCCATGATGGCGATCTCCTCATTTCGGGATCACATGGCAGACGCATACCGCGCTCGAGCCAAAGCGCTTCTCGGCGCCGACCTGGCGATTCGGACCCGACGCGCTCTGTCAGAAACCGCTCGCTCCGTCCTGGCCCAGGTTCCCGGGCGATTCGCCGATGAGGTCCAGTTCCGAACGATGGCCTGGTTTCCCGAATCGGAACGCGCGAGGTTTGTGCAGGTCCGCGCGATCGGTCCCGGATATCCATTTTTTGGCGCAATCGAGACCGAGCCTCCCGACGCGGCCCATACTCTCCACGAAGGGCCCCATGCCCTGGTGGAGGAAAATGCATTGATCCAATCTGGCGGAGGGATCGGCAGCCGCGTCCGTGTGGGTTCCCGCGAATTCATCGTCTCAGGCATCCTTCGACGGGCGCCGGGTGAATCGCCGTCGGAGGCGCTAATTGCGCCCCGGATTTACATCGCGCACGACCGTACCGGTGAGACCGGGCTTCTCCAGCCGGGCAGCATTGTATCGTACCGCCGCTACTTCGCGCTTCCGAGCGGCTCGGATCCGGAGGCGTGGGCCGACCGGCTGCGGAACGAACTGGCCGCCGAGCGCCCGGAGGTGGAAACGGCAGCCTCACGCGCGCGTGCGCTATTGGGCGCGTCCGATCCGATCGCTCGATATCTTGGTCTCGTGGGGTTTGCGGCCTTGCTACTAGGATCGGCCGGCTCCGCGGCAGCCGCACGTTTGTATCTGACGCGGCGAATTCAGACGCTCGCGATGATCAAGTGCATCGGTGCGCCCGTCGGGTTCGCGGAGGCGGTATTTGTGGCCCAGATTCTAGCGCTGTGCGCCACAGGCGTGCTTGCGGGCGTCTTTCTGTCCTTGGTGGTACTGCCGGCCATTTCCACCTGGATGCAAGGCGTGTTGGCGGTCGAGGTCAATGCCTCGCTGCGGCCCGGCGCTGTCGCAGAGGCCGGGGCAGCCGGCGCGATTTTTTGCATGGGATTCGCTGCCCTGCCGCTCGATTCAGTGCGACGCCTATCACCTGCCCAAGCCCTGCGACACGGCTTCGAACTGGCGCCCATCCGCGCGTCCGCACCAGCCCGTTTCATCACAGCTCTCGGGCTGGCCGCTGCCGCCGCCCTGTTCACCGTGTGGCAAACAGGTTCTTGGGCGCGCGGGCTCGGCATCGCCTCTGCCGCTGCCGCAGGCTGCATCGCGCTTGGTCTCGTTGCGCGCGCCCTGCGAGTCGGTGCGCGGAGTTTATCAGGCCGGCTGAAGTGGACCGCAGCGCGACATGCCCTTGCAGGAATGGATCGCCCTTATTCGTCCGCCGGTCTGCTAATGATCGTCCTTGGCGCGGGAAGCGCACTGCTCGCACTGCTGCTTGTGGCGGAACATTCGCTGCGACGCGTATTGTCGGTGTACCGTGAGCCGGACCAGCCCACCATC
>JANWZO010000003.1:0-45586 GCA_025054615.1 Kiritimatiellia bacterium | reverse complement strand
CTGCGGCCCTCGAGCAGGCAGGGCTCCCGCCGTTATACCAGACACCCATTGTCGCCATGCGCATTGACGAGCTGAGGCGACGAACCGCGCGGGGCGGTAAACGGGAGCCTGCGCGCGATGTCCCGGAGTGGGCCCTGCGCCGCGAGTACCGAGCCACCTATCGAGGAACGCTTTTTCCCACCGAACGTGTTATCGATGGCAGATGGATCGACCGCTGGGATCGGCAGTCTCATCCGCCGGGCGCCGCAGTGCCCATATCGATCGAGCGCAGCATCGCTGACACGCTGGGGCTTCGCCTAGGCGACCAGGTGGTCTGGGATTTACAAGGCGAGCGGATGGTCAGCTTCATCGCGAGCGTCCGCGAGGTCGACTGGCGCAGCATGAAGCCGAATTTTTACATCGTTTTTCCCGAGGGCGCGATCGATCGCTCGCCAAAGACGTGGGCCCTATTCGCGCGCACTACGGATCCTTACGGCGCCGCAAAAGCACAGAAGCTCGCCGCTGAACGGTTTCCGAATGTTTCGGTTATTGATTTGGCGCTCGTGTTGTCCTCGGTGAACGAGGTGCTGGCCGGCTTGGCGGACGCAGTCCGCGGGATCGCATGGTTTGTGGTGGGAGCGGGGTTCCTTGTCATGGCCGGGGCGGTTCGAGCATCCCGTGAACAACGCGCTCGTGAATACGCCCTTTTGCGGGCGCTGGGAGCGCCACTCCGTCACCTGGCTACTTCTTGGGGAATCGAGTACGCCAGCGTCGGCCTATTCGGGGGGCTTGTGGGAACGGGAGTCGGGGCTCTGGGAGGCGCAGCGGCCGCGCAATTTTTGCTCAAGGTCGATCCCGCAGCCGATCCGCTGCCGCTCGTCGCGTTGCCCTTTACTCTCGCAGCCGCGACGGCGCTAGTGGGCTTGCTCGCCGGGCGCGGGAATGGCGCCTCTCCCTTGGAGTGTCTCCGCCGGTCCGACGTCTAAATTGGCATACTCATTCACAAAATGAGATGGCTTCATGTGGATCTTTCAGAAGATTAATTGAGCTGTCGCATTTGCCCTCGCAGTCTTCTTAGTCGGATCCTTGCCATGGCCGGCGCAAACTCCGTTGGTCGAATGGACCTTCAATGAATCAGCGGGCGAAGCCATCGGCAGCAGTCACGGCGCGTTATATTTGCAACTGCTCAACGGCGCCGGTGCGTGGCGCGTCGTGATGGTCCGTTTGCGGGACCGCCTGCGCCATAACCCTATCGCCCTCGATTTCGCGGCCCGCCTCTGCACGGTGCCCGCCTGTCCCGCCGGCGGGCAGAATCGATCGATTTGTCACTGAACGTCTTATTCGCCGAGAAGTGTGTGGGCACAATGGGGATTCACACGCGATCCTCAAAAAAAATTAATCGATTCTGACGAGATGAGATTGCGCGCAAAGGATTAGCTCTCGATACTATTCTCATGAAAACGTGGCGCGAAACCCAGGCGGTTTTCGCCAACGCATCCCGACTTTTGTCCAGCGGCGAAGCCGTCGCCCTCGCAACGCTCGTGCGCATCGAGGGCCACTGCTGCCGGCGGGTTGGCTCGCGCCTTCTGATCCATCGGGACGGATCCATTTCCGGTCCACGAACCGGCGGATGTCTGGAGGCCGACCTTCGCGAACGTGCAGTCCGGATGCTGCAGTCCGGCGCGCCACCGGAACTGATCGAGTACGAAACCGGACCGCAGGACAAACTGTGGGGGTTGGGCATGGAACCCAACGGCCGAGTCGATGTGTTCCTCCAACGGCTCGAGCCGCCGCTGGATCCGGTTTTTGAGGAAATCAATCAACGCTTCACGGGAATTGAATCGTTTGCCATCCGCACGGTGCTGGACGGACTCGATGCGGGACAAATCTTCGTCGGTCCTCCGTTCACGGACGAGCGCTCCGGGATCGTGCTGGACGACGGCGACCGCATCTTCGTGCACCACGTGGATTCGCCGCCGCACCTCGTGGTTGTGGGAGCCGGTGAAGACGCGATTCCCTTAGTGAGGATTGGGGCAGACGTCGGGTTCCGCGTCACGGTGGTTGACCACCGGGATGAAACGCTGTCACCCGCGAATTTTCCGGCCGCGCGGGCGTTGGTGCACGCCCGGCCGGACGCGCCCCTGCCGGACGATATTCCTCGGAATGTGCAGACCTATGCCATCCTGATGTACCACGACGCCGCGATGAACGAGGCCTGGTGTCAGGCGTTCGCGCGGACGGCGACGCCCTACATCGGCGTGGTCCGCCGGGGCTCGAAGCGGGCCCCTTGGATCGATCGATTGCCCAAGGACATTCGGGTGCGTGTCCGCGAGCCCGCCGGGCTGCCGATCGGTGCGGAGGGACCGGAACAGGTAGCCATCAGCATCCTGGTGGAATTTCTCGCGCTGGAGTCGGGACAGTTGTCGGCGCTCCTGCGGGATCCGGCCGCCGCGATCTGAGCTGAGCCTTTCGCGGCGGAGTCGAGTTGCTGTTGTCAGGATTTGGGAGAGGTGCAGATTTGTTTGTAAGCTCATGCGAAGGGCTGCGAATCGCTAATGAAATATCGGAGGTGCTACATGATGAGGCGTACATTCCCACCGTTTGATCTGGCCCGTCTTCTCAAAACTGTCTTCGCACCGGAACCGGGCGAACGTGTAGCCATTTTGATCGATCTCGAAGATCCGCAAGATATGACCGCGTATCGTTTCTTGGAGAATCCAGCGTACTCCATTCAGCGGCATGCCTACGAAATTTTCCACAAGGGAATCCAGTCCGGAATCCTCGGCCTACAAGGCGGTGAAATGTATGCGTACCGGATCACCGGCGGCAGCAATTTGGATCTTCCCGACACGGCCTTCACCGCCGCAGGGACGGAAGTTAGCCTGGAAGCGGATGTTTATCCGCACTACGACATCATTTTGGCGATTACCACTTATTCCGCGACAGCTCCATTGACTGCTTTTGCCAAGCGGTACGGATTTCGCGGCGCCACGATGCACGGGATGAACGACATTATCATCCGCACTGGTCTCGCCGTGGATTATGAAGAGGTCAGCCGCGAAGCCGAGGCGCTGCGCGCGGGAATGACGCGTTCAGACTGGGCAGAGCTCGATTTTACAATATTCGGATCCACCTACACCCTCCGGCTCGATCTGGATCGCCAGGAAGCGCAAAAAAGTCACGGACTCTGCCGCGGCCGGCATCCCGATGTCGCAAACCTGCCCGCCGGCGAGGTCTACTGGGTGCCGACTGGCGGCGAGGGACATTTCCCGCTCAAATATGAAGAAGACGGGACCATTGCCCTGATGACCGTGTCCGGCGGTCGCATCATCAAGGCGGAATTATTGAAGGGAAATCCTGAAACTGTGGCTCGCCACAACGAAAAGCTCGCGGTTGATCCAGTGACGGGTGAAATCGGAGAACTCGGGCTTGGCACGCAGGAACTGCCATGGTCGGGCCGCGATATCCAGGATGAAAAGGTCCTCGGTACTTTCCATATTGCCACCGGCCGTAGTGATCACCTAGGCGGCCATCTCACCCCCGATAAGTTCAACGACGCCAAACACGCTACTCACGACGACATCCTGTTTGCGCCCCATAAGACGCCGGAGGTTGTCGGCTGCGAGATCCGTCTTCACCGGAACGGAGAAACCATCATGGTGGCGAAGGATTACCAGCCGAGCGCGTACACGCGGAGCCTTCTCGAGAGCGTCCGGACGCGCGCGTGACCTCGTACTACGAATCGGAGCGCGCGCTCGCTCAGTATCTCTGGCTGCATTACGGCGAGGATTCGCCCCTTTTGCCGGCTTTTCTTGAGAAATGCCGCTGGGCGCTTGGGTTTCCGAAAACCTGCGCTTCCTGGCTTGCGGAAGACGTTGTCCGATCGCCACGCCGAGCTCTCGATGTCGGCTGTGCCGTAGGCCGAGCCGCTTTCGAGCTTTCGAGGTCATGCGATGAGGTATTGGGCATCGATATCTCGGTCTCCTTCATCAGAACGGCGAATCGACTCCGAGAGGGAAACACCCTCCGATACGAGCTTCCGATCGAAGGGGACCTGTCGGCCGAACTCGAAGCCCGCATGCCCAATGAGGCGCGTCCCGAGTGCGTCCGCTTTGTCGTGGGCGACGCGATGGCGCTAGACGGCTTGGGTGAGTTCGATCTGGTACTCGCGGCCAACCTGCTATGTCGGTTGCCCGAACCGAAACGGTTTCTTGCCCGACTTTCATCCATCGTCAGGCCCGGCGGTCGGCTGTTGTTGACCACGCCCGCCAGTTGGCTGGAACAATACACACCCCGCGAGAACTGGATCGGAGGCTTCCTCGGTGCGCACGGCCCGGTCCAGACCTTTGAGGGGGTCTGCTCCGCTCTTCATGCCGATTTCGAGCTGGTCAAGCGGGGAGATCTACCCCTCCTCATCCCCGAACACGCGCGAAAATATGAATTGATTTTCGCCGAAGCGACCCTTTGGTCTCGACGCGCTTGATTCAAGGTAGCTTGGCGGTTATTGAACGGCGCCCGACTGGCCGGCAAGCAGATGGTCGGCGAGGAGAAACCCGCTCAAAAACGCATTTTCCACTCGGGCGTTCAGGCACCAATCCCCAGCAGCCCCCAATCCCAGATCCTCATCCCACAGGAAACCGATATCCAACGGATTTTCCGGAGCCGCGTAACGCCATCGGTGGGCAAGCGCGATGGATGGCGCTACCGGCTTGGTGCCGAGCGCCTCGTAAAACGCGTCGAGTAGCGCGGCGATCACGCGCTCGGGTTTTTCCTCCAAGTGACTACGTGACCAGCCCGGCGAGGCGTGCAAGACCCACGCTTCATGGGCGGCGCGCCCGGGTTTGCTACCGCCGTTGGCAATCCAAACCAGCGGGCTGTTTTGCACGAATGCGGCCTCGAACGGGGCGTCCATTTCGAAGTCAAACATCGCCATGACGGCCCAGCAGGGCTGCATCCGAACAGATGCAGCCTTCGCCTGGAGACGCGGCGAAGGCGCCAACAGCTCGGCGGCCTGCGCCGACGGCGCAGTAACGATGACCCAGTCGAATGAATCGGGGATCGGCCCGTCGTCTGACTCCAACTGCCAGCCTGCATCTCCTTCTCGAATTGACCGAACCCGTGTGGCCAAGTGGACGGGAATATCGGAGAGCATCCCTTTGATCATGGCATTCATGCCGGGAACGCCCACAAAGCGGACGGTCTCATCCCGAGCCATCGTGATGCTGCCCCGGTCGCAATGCGCGAGCCGATGCCGCCACGGGCTTACCCAGCCCGCGTCCTGCCAAGCTTCGACATAGCTTCGGAATCGATCATCCCGCACAGTAAAGAACTGGCATCCGTGGTCGAAGGCGCAGTCGCCCTCTCGTCGGGTGGACATTCGCCCGCCCACGCCGCGTCCTTTGTCGAAAACCCTGACCTCGTGGCCCCGGTCGGCAAGCCGACGCGCGACGATAGCGCCGGCGATTCCGGCGCCAATGACGGCAACCGAGTTCCGGATGTCGATCAACGAGGTCTCTGAAGGATGGCTCTGCATGGGCTGGCCCAACCGGCCCGCCCACCTTACTGTCCGGCGCGGGATTTTCCAAGCCTCACTGCGGATCGGCTAGAAGAACTCCCCGAAATCCGTCAAAACGCAATCGGGGCAAAAACCGTCCGTGGATTCAAGCTTGCGCGGCCGTTTAGAAACGTTAGCTCAATCAATACATCAACTTCCACAACCCGCGCGCCCGCGCGCTCAATCAGGCGGGCCGCCGCGGCAGCAGTTCCGCCCGTCGCAAGGACATCATCCACCAGTAGCACCTCCTCACCGGCGTCGAATGCGTCCTCATGAACTTCCACGGAATCCGATCCGTATTCGAGCGCGTAGGTCTCGGTGAGGGTCCGATAGGGAAGCTTGCCTTTCTTGCGAATCGGCACGATCCCAGCGCCGAGTTCATGGGCAATGGCAGCCCCCAAGAGGAACCCACGGGATTCAATCGCGGCAATCCGACGAATTTTTCGGCCGCGGTGACGATCGACGAATAATCCCACGGCCGCGTGGAACAATACAGGATCTCTCAGGACGGGCGTGATGTCCTTGAACCGGATTCCGGGCTTGGGGAAATCGGGAATTTCCCGTATCGCAGACCTGATGGCATCGAGGCTCATACTCCGGATTTTTCCGGAACCTTGATTCCGTCCTTCTCGTCAATCATACGTCGCAGCTTCACCACGGCTGCATTCTGGATCTGCCGGACGCGCTCGCGGGTGATTCGGAACCGCTTGCCCACGGTTTCGAGTGTTTCCACCCGCGCGCCCCGAAGTCCAAACCTGTATTTAAGAATATCGCGTTCCCGTCGGTCGAGTCGATTGATCAACTCGTCAATCTCATCCTTGAGCTGGCGCTCGTTGATCTCGTCGACCGGGCTGCGAACCCGCTCATCCCCAATAAGTTCGCCGAACTCCGCACTGTCCTGGTCATTGCCCACGGGGGCATCCAGCGACGCCGGCTTCAACGAAACGGTTTGCCAATGACGAACCACCGACGGTTCCACCCGAAGCTCGGCGGCCAGCTCCTCCTCGGTCGGTTCCCTTCCCAGTTTCTCGCGCAACTGGTGCTCCACCCTGCGCATCCGGGCAATCTTGTCCACCAAGTGCGCGGGGAGCCGGATGGTCTTGCTCTGGTTGGCAAGGGCGCGTCTGATGGCCTGCTTGATCCACCACGCCGCATACGTGCTGAGCTTGCCGCCCTTCTTCGGATCAAACCGTTCAACCGCCTTCATCAGCCCGATATTGCCCTCGGAAATCAGGTCGAGTAGGGGCAGACCATACCGCGCGTAATCCTGGGCAATTTTGACAACAAGCCGGAGGTTGGCGCGGATCATGAGCTGTTTGGCTTCCTCGTCGCCCTTCTTGATCCGCGCCGCCAGTTCCACTTCCTGCTCGGGCGTCAACAGCGGGGTTTGCCCGATCTCCCGCAAGTACACCTTTATGGAACGGTCAGAATCCATCATCATCGTTCCGCCTTCCGGCTATTAGACGGCTACCGGACGATTTTGTTCATTCCGGGGGCCAATGAGGGATTCGCCGCCGGCTGCGGTTCCTTACTCACCCGCAGGCGGAGATTATTGTACGAGATCGCCCCTTTTTTCAGCCTCTTCCCAGTCAACATACACGGCGACCCTTGCCGATCGGCGGGTCTTTCCGTCTGGCGCGACAACGACGGCCACGAGATGCTGGGGGCCCGGGCCGGGTTGGGTCCAGACAGCCTGATATGGGGCTGATGTGGCTGCAGCAACCGGAACGCCGTTGGCAAAAAACAGGACTCTCCGAACTGACGCTCCTGAGGGTTCGATTTCCGCTTTCAGCGGCAGCGGAGCGCCGGCTGACCAGGCGGTGCCGTGGGTCGGCTCCACCAGGCGAACGACGGGCCGTTCCGATGCCGGGCCTGGCAATGGCGTGAGTAAAAACGCGCGCTCCCGGTCGCGCAGGATGCCGTAGCCTACAATCTCGCCCCGGTCGTTGATTCCCCGCGCCTCGACGAGATGCCAAGGCTCCGCGCTGTCGAGCCATTCATTCAGGTCATACATTGTGCCCTCGCGCCAGACGAATGCGCGATCGTCGTCCTCCGGGCTGCTTGAAAACGTCCCCACGATCTCGCCCCGGTTGTTGATGTCGAAGGCGATACTGTAGGTATTTTCAAGCGTGTCGATCAGTCGCACGGACGGTTCTGGTCCGGGGTCAAATCGCGCCGCACGAAGTCCTTCCTCAAATTCCACGTAGCCCACGGCAACCCCTTGCGCATTGATGGCCAGCGCAGCCCCGCCCTGTGCCGTGTCCATGGGCCTGCTGCGCGCCTCTTTTCCGTTGATCAGATCGACCAGAAACGGTGCGCTGCGGATTCCCGACTCCACAGGGAGTGACTGTCGCCCGATGATCCAACCCACATCATTCACGCCATACGCCGCGCTCTCGGTCGCTGTCCTAAGAGGCGCTAACTCGGCAACGCCGTCGATGGTCCACACAAGGGCGCGCGGGCCGTTCCGCGTTTCCGCGCAGCCAACCGCGATTCCGAAGTTGTTCAGGCCATTGATCATGCCGTCCCACATGTTCGGAGGCAGGGGCAGGGATTCCATTCCGGTATCTTCCCTCCACCGGACCGGTCGGATCTCTCCGTCGGGCGCTTCCGATTCGCCGGCTACTTCACCGCGGTCATTGACGGCGTAGGCCCGGCTGAACCCGCCTCCCAGGGTTCCAAGATCCCGCATTCCCCGTTCAGCGCTCCACAGGAAGGCGCGGATCTGGCCGTCGGCTGTTTCCGCCTCGCCCACGACTTCGCCCCGTTCACTCACCGCATGGGCACGGCTCGAAGAGCCGCCGAGCGCTCCGAGATCCCGCACGGCATACAGGACACCGGATGTGGCAGCCAGCGCAAAAGCGGCGTGCGCACATAACCATCCCGCAAAGAATACCGGGCCCGGCTTCATCAGAAGGAGTAACCGAACGACACGCTAAAAACTGTGTCCTGTTTATCTTTGCCCTCTGCGGGATTGTTGTCGTAGTCGGCCTCGAGGCGGACGTGAAGGCTAAGCTGGACGTCCAGGTCTGAACGCAGCTCGACATGCGCCCGCAGGAGATAATCGTTCGGATCCGCATCCAACTCCGGGACGTATTCCACGCCCTGCACCATGCGCGAGACCTTTGTGATGCGCGCTTCGTAGGCTTCAGCGATGCGAATGGCGGGCCGGCTGCTTTCTACCCCCTCTTTGCGCTCAACGACGCCCGCAGGACCGACCTCCAACCTGAACTCCTGCTGGTCGTCCCGAATCGCATACCACCCCAGCGAAAGGCTTCCGATGATCCGATAGTCGAGCTCCGCGATGGCATCATATGTCGCATCGAGGCGGTACGCCATGTAGGCTCGGTCGGTCAGACCCCGGCGGTGGGCTGCCTCCGCCGCGACGCGTTCCCGATTTTGGACCCCGTCGGCACGGCCGATTTCGGCTTTTAGGTTCAGCTCGGTGTCCCACCCCTCGCCGCGGCCTCGCCCGCCGAACTGTGCCCTGGCGAGCGACGAATCGCGGTTGCCCTCGGTGACGTTGACGCCCGCCTGAACCTGCCGTTTCCAACCTTCGCCTCCTCGGCCTTTGGGCGGGCGAGCTTTCCCGTCGGCTCCTTCTGCCGCGGCCCACACGAGGGTCGCCGCCGCGAGCACGCGAAATCCGGTCATCCTCCATTCCCTTCCAGGGCGCGCGCGACGTCGCGAATCCGCCCCATCTGCAGAATGCGGCGGGCCTTTTCTGCCGCCTGCGCCGCGTCCAGCGAGCGGACGATCTGCTGCACGCGGGGAATCTGGCGCGCCTCCACGCTGAGGACGCGGATGCCTATTCCCACCAAAAAAGGGATCATTTTGGGGTCCGCCGCCATTTCGCCGCAGAAGGAAACCGGCCGGCCATGCCGATGAGCCGCCTGCGCCACCCGGTGCAGCGCCCGCAGCACGGCCGGATGATGTGCGACATAGAGATCGGAGATCGCTTCGTTTGTGCGGTCGACCGCCAGCATGTATTGCACGAGGTCGTTTCCGCCAATCGAGAGAAAATCCGCCTCGGCGGCAAGCTCTTCAACAATCTCCACGGCGGAAGGCAACTCGATCATCGCGCCGAGCTTCGGCGCCCGGTTGTACGGGATGCCCTCTTGTTCGAGGCTTTGCATGCAGGCGTGCACGATGTCCCGCGCCTCGGTGAAGTCTTCCACCGAAGCCACGAGCGGAAACATGATGTGCAACTTCGTTTGATGACCCGCGCGGAGCAGCGCTCGAAGTTGCTGCTCGAAGATGTGCCGGTGCCGGAGCGAGAAGCGAATCGCGCGGAGACCGAGGAAGGGATTGCTTTCGTTGACGATGGGAAAGTAGGACAACATCTTGTCCCCGCCAATGTCGAGGGTCCGGAAGATCACGGGGCGGTCGCCCATGCCGTCGATCAATTTTCTGTAGACGCGGTATTGCTCCTCCTCGGAAGGGAAATCGTTGCGGACAATAAACGGAAATTCGCTGCGATAAAGCCCGACGCCCTCCGCCTTGAGCCTTAGCGCGGCAGGAACCTCGCTCAACATGTTGATGTTGCACAGCACATGAACCCGTTGTCCGTCGCGGGTGTAAGTTTCGTCCGCAACGTTTTGGAGGTGTGTCTCCATGACCTGCCGGGTCCGCCGGAGTTCCTCAAAGTTCCGCAGGACATCGGGCGTCGGGTTGATGTAGAGATTGCCCTGTTCCCCATCGATGGCGATCACCGTGTCCTCGTCGACATGAAGCAGCGACCGGTCTTCGACAATCACCATCGGCAACTGTAGTGACCGCGCCAGAATGGCGACATGCGACGTCAGCCCGCCTGCGACCAGGGCCAGGCCTTCCACGCGCTGGGCGGACAATTTGAGAATGTCGGAAGGCATCAGTTCCGATGCCACGATCACACGTCCCGCATAATCCGACTGCGACTCCTCCCCGGAGCGCAGGTTGTTCAGCAGCCTGCGTCCGATGTCCCTGACGTCCTGAACCTTTTCCCGGAGACGCGGATTGTTGCTGTTTCCAAAGAGGTGCACATATTCCTGGACGACGCGCGCGACGGCGTCCGCCACCGGCACCCCTTGGCGAATCAGAGATTCCATCGCGCCGGAAAATTTATCGTCCTTCAAAATCAGCAGGTGTGCGCTGAAAATCATCGAGGCAACGTCAGTCAGTTTTTCCTCCACACTGAGCTGAAGCTGTTCGATCTGGTCTTCGGTCTTGGCGAGCGCGCGCCGAAAATCGTCGAGCGTCCACGAAGGCATGCCGGCTTCGGGCTTCACAACAAAGTGGTCCTCGCTCATTCCGATCGGCAAAGCCCGCCCCACGGCGATCCCTGCCGAGGCTGGAACTCCGCGTATGAATTTCATGCCAAGCTCGGACGGTAGCGCCGTCTGCCTCGTCTCTGCTTGCCCGGCCGCCTGTCTCTCCTGCATTTGATGCAGGGTAATCAGCAGCTTGGCATTCTCGATTGTGGCGGCCAGTTGAGCGGCGATTGCCTGCAGGGCCTTGGTATCATTTTCGTCGAAATAGTTTTCCACCGGATCCTGAAGAACCAGGACCCCGACACGTTCCAGTCCTCGGAGGATCGGAACAGCGAGAAATGCTTGGTATTGCTCCTCGCGAATTCCGGGAATGAACTTGAAATTCGGATTGCGTGACCCTCGCCCTTCACGAATGGGCCGGAGTTCCTTGAGGGCCAGTCCGGTCAACCCCTCTCCCAGCTTTAATCGAACCTTGCCGATGGATTCGGGATTAAGACCTTGGGTCGCGGTCAGAACGAGTTCTCTCGACTGGTCGTCATAAAGGTAAATTGAGCACACGGCGGCGCGCATGTGATAGGCCACCACGCTGACAACCGTTTGAAGAAAGTCGCTCAGGCCCGAACTCTTCTGGAACAAGCCGGCGAGTTCGGCGATGTTGCAAATGAGCTCGACGTTGTCCTTCCGCATCGTGAAATTCCACGCTCCGCATGTAACGCGAACGGAGCCCGCTGTCGAACCAATAGTGAGGCGCTCGGCGACCGGAGGTCACCCGAAGATTCCAGCAGCAGTGAAGTTCTCTGTCCAGGGGCGGGCGGAGCGCTTCACAATCGGGCCGGGTCGATAAGCGCGCGAAGCGTCGCATCGCCGCGCCCAGACCACTCCACCTCGGCAACAGCACCTTTTTTGAATTTCATCCGCAGCTTGCCCCTGCTGGTGAGCGCGGCGATGGCTTTTGAGAAATCGGGCTCATGGCCCACAAGCGCAATCCACTCAAGATCTTTGTATTCTTTGAGAATCTGTCTGATGTCATCCGGGGTTGCACCCGGATTGAGCTCATCTCGAACAACGATGTCCTTCACGCCGACGCCCCGCGCATAGTCATTTGCAGTTTCCCACGCACGGACGGCCTTGGAGGACAAAATGCACTCTGGTTTAGGATAGTTTCTGGCGAGATAGGCCACCACTTTGCCAAATCGTTTTCGACCGGCTGGCGTTAGGGGGCGTTCAAGGTCGTCACCCGCGAATTCCGTCGCATCAACAGCTTCCGCGTGGCGTATGAACAAGATCCGCATAGGGATGGCTCCTTGACGCGCCGACCGCGTTCGACTTATTTATTTCAACGCCCTTAATACTACACCGATTGCCCGATGGTGTAATGGTAGCACAGCAGACTCTGGATCTGTTTGTCTAGGTTCAAATCCTAGTCGGGCAACCAACTGATTATTCTCCCGCTTATCGAGTTGCGGTCGTCGTCGGGCGCATGGGCATCAGCACGTACAGGAACGGTTTGTCCGTCTTGATCACGCATGGGCTGTACGAACCGCTCAATTCAAGAAAGACCTCATCCGAAGACAGGTTCCTCAAGGGGTCCATGAGCCATTCTGCATTCAAAAGGATCGATATGCTCGGGCCCGAGTGCTTGACCGCTATCTTTTCCCGATACTCGCCAGCCTCGTTTTCCGGCGTGCTGATTTCCAGGCAATTGTCCGAAAGGGAAAGCGACACCGAACCTTCATGCCC
The DNA here is from genome assembly GCA_025054615.1 of Kiritimatiellia bacterium. Taxonomy (NCBI): domain Bacteria; kingdom Pseudomonadati; phylum Kiritimatiellota; class Kiritimatiellia; species Kiritimatiellia bacterium. The sequence continues at coordinate 33,064 of JANWZO010000003.1, read as the reverse complement.
CGAAAGCAGGATCGAGGCACGGCGCAAGGCGCCGAGGAGCTCATCCCTCGCGACACTGACGCGCACATCGCTTCCGGCAGGTATCGCCTGACGAAAATTCGGAAACTTCTCCATCAGCATTTGCGAGATCAACTTGAAATCAGGCCCTTCAAAGACAAGATTCGTGTCTGAAATTAGAATCCGCAGATCCCCCTCCTCCCCAAGCAACGCCAGCAGCTCCCGCACCGCATCGTTGGGAATCGTCCACTCCCCTTCCTGCTGACGATCAACGTGAAACTCTTCTTCCCACAGCGCGAGCCGCCGCCCGTCGGTGGCCACCCCAAAAATTTTCCCCGATCGAAATCCCAGCAACACCCCCTGTAAATTTTTCCGATTCTCGTCCACCGAGGCCGCATAGTGAACCGAATCCAGGATCGTCTTGAAGAGCGACTGGCTCACCACGAACTTTTGGACCCCGGTCACCTTGGCAGGAGCCGGGAATTCGGATTGTTTGATCCCGAACAATTTGACGATCGACGCTCCGGCGCGAATGACCGTGATGTCCAGGTCGCCCTTATCTTCCGTGTCGAGTTCAATTTCGGACGACGGCAACTCCTTGAGGATGTTGAACAGGCGGCGGGCCGGAATTGTGGTGGCCCCCGAACGAGCGACGCTCGCGGGCAATGTTGTCTGAACTGTTGACTGAATATCGCTCGTCGTCAGGGAAAGACTTTCGCCCTCGGCCTTCAGAAGTACATTCTGGAGGATGGGCAGTGTCGCGCGCGCAGGCACGACGGGAAAAACCTTTTCCATCGCGGTGATAAAGCTCTGTTTGTTGACGGTCAGTTTCATATGGGGATCACGCTTGTCGACAGCTCTGAATAGTAGATATGCGAAGTATCCTTCATTTATACCATCGTATTATGCCTGATGACAACTCCTCGAGAGCGGGCATTCAGGCCGCAAAAGCTGATCGATCGGCTTCTCGAGGGGTGTGAATAAATCGAGGGATAACTGGGCGAGATGGTCGCTGGCTGTTGACAATGCGTCCACCCCTCGGTTTGTCCACAGCTATAAACGTCGTTGTTCACAACTGGCGGCGTCCGTCCGTTCGTCGTTCGAGGCGCTGTTGGAGGACCATCATGTTCTGCCGGAATTCCGGGTCCTCCTTCAGCCGATGCTGAACCAGGCGACATGCGTGAAGCACAGTCGCATGGTTTTTCCCAAATGCGCTTCCGATGACTGGCAGCGAATGGGAGGTGAGTTGGCGGCAAAAGTACATCGCGACCTGACGGGGAAACGCGATCGACTGCGGTCGGCGATTGCTCGTCATATCCGACAGCCGCAGGTCGAAATATTCCGCGACAATCTTTTGGATTTCTTCAATGGTCAGGGTTTCCTGTTTTTCCTGGTCAAATGTGTCGCGCAATAGATGTTCAACCGTCTCAATCGTCAGCGGGCGGCCGGTCAGTGAGGCGTAGGATGCCGCGCGAATCAGCGCCCCTTCGAGACGGCGGATGTTGGAACGAATTTTCTCGGCAATAAAGTTGATGATCTCCTCCGGCAATTTGACGTTGAGCTCTTCCTGTTTGTTGCGAAGGATTGCGATGCGCGTCTCGATATCGGGCGGTTCCAGTTCGGTCACAAGCCCCCATTCGAACCGAGACACCAGCCGGTGTTCGAGGCTCGGAATTTCGCTCGCGGGACGGTCGCAGGTGAGCACGATCTGTTTGTGGCTGTCGAAGAGGGCGTTAAACGTGTGGAAAAACTCTTCCTGCATCCGCTCTTTTCCGCCGAGGAACTGGATATCGTCGATCAGCAACACGTCAACGTTTCGATATTTCTTGCGAAATTGAACCAGCGCCTTCCGCTGCAGGGCATCGATGTACTCGTTCGTGAACGCCTCGCAGGTGACGTAGGCGACGACGCTGCGGCCCGTGCGCAGGACCGAATGGCCGATCGCTTGCATGAGGTGGGTTTTGCCGAGGCCGACGCCGCCGTAGAGGAACAACGGATTGTAGGCCCTGCCGGGCGATTGGGCCACCGCCAGAGAGGCCGCATGCGGAAAACTGTTCGAGGGCCCGACGACAAAAGTTTCAAACGTATATTTTGGGTTCAGCGCCGCAGGCGCGACGGCGCCTGATGAAGACCGCCCCCGGTGCACTGTCGTCCCCTCGGCCGATTGTGGTTTATCAGATTGGGGAGCGGATGGCGCTTTGGAGACTCGAAATACAATGTTTAAACGGCTGCCATACGCCAGCGCCACTGCGTCCTGGATGAGAGGAAGATAGTTTTCCTCCAGCCAGCACTGGTAGAAATCGTTCTGAACACCGAGGTGGAGCGTATCCCCCTCGATCGACAGCGCCTCGATTACGCCGATCCAGCGGTCAAAAACATCTTTCGACAAAGTGCTTCGGAGCTCTTTGCAGGCATTCGACCAGACCGTCTCGACAGATACGTCCATCGCAAATCCTTTCCGCCCTCTGCCGCCCGCGTAGACGAGCGGCGCGAAAGGCCTCTGTAAATAGTCCTAGGTATTGACCGATCTCCTCGCATGGCCAACCATCGGGCGAATGGGTTATCCACAGGTTATTAACAGCCTTGGATGGCCCCGTCCGTCACCCGCGACGGCGGAAACCTAAAAACCGGTCTAGAGAGCTACAAGGTGAAAAAAACGATTTTTGAAAAATAAGAGGCCACGCGCAACTTCTGGTGGATAATTCTCAAACAACCCCAACATATGGTGGGAGGCATTCGAGAACCATTAGTGCCGCGTTTGCAAGGGGTTCCGGAATTTAGGCCGCGAAAACTCTAGAAAATTGGCGAGGGCGGCAGGAGCGCATATGCTCGGCAAAAAGAGGAGTTCTCCGCGTGAAAAAGTCATCAACAGCCCGCATGATCGTGGCCGGATCAAACGACGCTGCGGATCTCAAATACGCCTGCGGATTTTCGCCCGTCGATCCCGTCGTGTTTCTCGACGCCGGCGCGGGCAACCGACATCTCGTTGTGCCACTGCTCGAATTCGCGCGAGCCTGTGCGGAAGCGCCGTCCACAAAGGTTTGGACGCCGATTTCGCTCGGTCTTCCTGTAGACAAGCGGCGATCTCGGGTTTATTGGGCGTTGGAAGCCAGTCGTCGTGCCGGAGTTCAAAGCGTTCGTGTCGGGCCTCAGTTTCCCGTGGATGTCGCGTTTGCGCTCAAGGATGCCGGTATTGACATCGAGGTTGTCAGTGGGCCGCTCTATCCCGAACGCGAGACCAAGTCGCCGCACGAAATCGAGCAGATTGCAAAAGTGCAACGCGCAGCGGTGACCGCCATGCGCGCAGCCATTGCAGCGATTCGCCGGGCAGAAATCGGCCGGAAAAATGTGCTCGTTCTCGACGGCCGCCCACTGACCTCCGAACGCCTCAAGCGGATCATAGCAACCACTCTCCTTGACCACGACTGCAGTGCGCGAGATCCCATAGTGGCATGCGGTCCGCACGCAGCGGACCCTCACCATCGCGGAGAAGGCCCCTTGCGGGCCGGCCAGACCATCGTGCTCGACATCTTCCCGCAACATCAACGCTCGGGCTACTGGGGCGACATCACGCGGACTGTCGTGAAAGGCAAGGCGCCTCCAAAGGTGCGCGCCATGTATCGCGCCGTGAGGGAGGCCCAGGCGTGGGCGGTCCGATCGCTGAAACCCGGCGTCCGTGCTGATCGGATCCATGCGGAAATCCTGCGCCGCTTCGAAGCGGCTGGTTTTCCGCTGAAAGCGGACAGCAATCCCCCCACCGGCTTCATTCACGGCACAGGTCACGGCGTGGGACTCGAGATTCACGAGCCGCCTTCCATTTCGACGGTAAAAACGCATCTTCGCAGCGGCCATGTCGTTACCGTCGAACCCGGACTCTACGATCCGGAACTGGGCGGAGTGCGAATCGAGGACACAGTGGTCATTCAGTCGGATGGCGCCAAAATTCTGGCTTCCTATCCGTACCCATTCGAATTGCCATGACCCTTGTCCTGCTCCGCATAGGATTCTTGGTTGTTGTCGTCTGGCTGGGCCTGCGCTGGTTCGAATGGCGCAACCTCTATGCACCCTCCCGCGTGATCGATTCGACGCCCCAAGATGTCGGACTGGATTTCGAGGACGTCGAATTTGTGGCCGAGGACGGGGTCCGGCTTCACGGCTGGTGGATTCCGCACCCCGCCGCGCGCGGGACCATCCTCTACTGCCATGGCAACGGGCTGAACATCGCCAATCGCGTGGGCATCTGCCGGGATCTGCATGCCCTCGGGGTCAACCTGTTCATTTTCGACTATCGGGGCTACGGCCAAAGCAAAGGCTTCCCGTCGGAAAAGGGAACCTACCGCGACGCCCGGGCCGCGTACGAGGTGGTCCGCGCCCGATATGACGATGCCGAAAATCCCCCGGTCATTGTTTATGGCGTATCGCTCGGCGCGGCCATCGCGGCTCAACTGGCGATGGACAAGCCTGTCCGCGGCGCCATTTTGGAAGCGGGATTCACCAGCGTGGTCGATGTCGGCGAGCGCCTGTTCCCGTGGCTGCCCGTCCGATGGGTGGCGGTCAATCGGTATGATGCCGCCGAGCGAGTCGCCAGGCTCACCGTCCCCAAACTCTTTGCCAGTTCCCGGGATGACCAGCTCATCCCGTTTGACCTGGGCTATGCGCTGTTTACAGCAGCGGCGGAACCCAAACAGTTTTACGAACTACGCGGCAGCCATGATGAGGGCGGCTGGAACCAGACCCCCGGCTATTGGCCCGTCCTGAGCGCATTCATCGACAGTGTCCTTGGCCCTCAAAAATAGAGATCACCAGAGGGCCTTGCCACTCGCCGCCTCGCCAAGGAGACGGAAACCTGATAGAAAAGGTCCGTCATGAAAGGCATTATCCTCGCCGGGGGCGCCGGCACTCGCCTCTACCCAATCACGCGCGCGGTCAGCAAGCAGCTCCTGCCAGTCTACGACAAGCCGATGATCTACTACCCGCTCTCGGTGCTCATGCTGGCGGGCATCCGCGAGATTCTCATCATCTCCACACCCACCGATCTTCCGCGGTTCCGCGACCTCTTCGGCTCCGGCGAACAATTGGGTCTTCGACTCGCCTACGCGGAACAGCCGCGACCGGAAGGCCTTGCGCAGGCCTTTATCATCGGCCGGAATTTCATCGGTCGGGACCCCGTCTGCCTGATTCTCGGGGACAATATTTTCTTCGGCCACGACCTCTCCCGATCTCTCCGCGAGGCGGGCCGGCTGCACGATGGCGCGCTGATCTTCGGCTACCGCGTCAAGGACCCCGAGCGCTATGGCGTCGTTGCGTTCGACGCCCAGGGACGTGTGACCGATATCGAGGAAAAGCCGGCGAGACCCAAGTCCCGCTATGCCGTCCCCGGCCTCTACTTTTATGACAACAGCGTCCTCGACATCGCCGCCGCCCTCAAGCCCTCGGCGCGCGGCGAACTGGAAATCACGGACGTCAACCGGGAATATCTCCAGCGCGGCAAGCTTCGCGTCGAGCTGCTCGGCCGGGGGATCGCCTGGCTCGACACCGGCACGCACGAATCGCTGTTGCAGGCCGGAAACTTTGTGCAGACCATCGAAGAGCGGCAGGGGCTGAAAATCGCCTGCATCGAAGAAATCGCCTATCGCCAACGCTGGATTACATCGGATCAACTGCGGGCGCTGGCAGAACCCCTTGCGAAAAACGAATACGGCCGGTATCTCCTGAGCCTGCTGGAGGAATAGGCGGAGAAATTTCCATGCCTTGGAAAATCGGCCCAAAAAATTTCCATTCGATGGAAAAAACCATCGCGGGCGTTTCCATGCCATGGAAATTTCCATCCTATGGAAATCGCCGCGCTCCGTGATGCGCCGTGAAGGTGACTCCCCTCGAAATTCCCGATGTGCTCCTGGTGGAGCCGGTCGTGTTTGGCGATGCCCGCGGCTTTTTTATGGAGACCTTTCACGCGGCCCGCTACCGCGCCGCGGGCATCGACCGCGACTTCGTGCAGGACAATTTTTCGTTTTCACGGCGGGGAATCGTTCGCGGGCTGCATTATCAGTTGCACAAACCCCAGGCGAAACTGGTGTATGTCACGGACGGCGAGGTCCTGGACGTCGCGGTCGACATCCGCAGGGGGTCGCCCACATTTGGCCGGTGGTGCGCCCGCGTGCTCTCCAGCGGGAACCGGTGCCAGATGTTCATCCCGGAGGGCTTCGCACACGGATTTTGCGTGTTGAGCGAGTGCGCGTCGTTCCAATATAAATGCAGTGCATTCTATGATCCGGCGGACGAGCGGGGCATTGCTTGGAACGATCCCGACATCGGAATTACCTGGCCGGTGGAGGACCCGGTGCTTTCCGAACGCGACCGGCGGTTGCCCCGCCTGCGGGACGTGGACCCGTCGGATTTGCCGATTTATCGATCTCCTGCCGGATAGGCTTTGTTGCTGGCCGAGCGAAGGCCCCCTGGTGCGCAGACCGATGTCTGCGCAGAAGCGGATCCCCGCTTCCGGCCGCGCCGACCAGCGATTTCGTCAACAGAAGCGCCGGTGTCGGGAGGGGCAGTGAACAAGCGCACGCTTCTCATGTTGGCAGGGCTTGCAGCTTTCGCCATGGCGATGGGCGGAGGCTGCCTGTTGTTTGAACCACGACGAGCCATTCGCCCTGCCCATCCCAGCAAATATTCCGACTATATCGTCATTACCACCGGTTACTGCCCCTGCAGCGAATGTTGCGGATGGAAGCGCAACTGGATCGGGATGCCGGTTTACGCATCCGGGCCGAACAAGGGCAAACGAAAGATTATTGGCCAGACGGCGAGCGGTTCCAGGGCGCGACCGGGTACGATCGCAGCCGATACGTCTGTCTTCCCCTTCGGCACCATCATATACGTGCCCGGATATGGATATGGCCGGGTCGAGGACCGCGGCGGCGACATACGCGGCTACCACATCGACCTGTTCTACCGCACGCACACGGAGGCGCAGGCGCATGGCCGGAAGCGGATGAAAGTGCGCGTGTGGTTTCCCGAGGTCTCGGCGGGCAATTAGCTCTTGTCCGACGCAGCCCGCCCCTAGAAGTCGTGCGGAAATGAAAAGGCCCGAGCGAGTGCCCGGGCCTTTTCGGATTTCAAACCTCGCTTGCCGGATTACCGGATGAAGAGCATCTCCTGGTAGGTCGGCAGCGGCCAGAGATCGTCCGCGATGATCACCTCAAGCTGATCAGCGATCTTGCGGACCTCCAGCATAGCCGGGAGGACGTGGTCGCGATAGTGACGCGCGTGATCGAGCGTCGTGCCCTCCGCCTTGTGCGCGATGGCCTTCTCAAGATTTGCGATGGCCTTCTCCAATTTGGACACGAGGTCGCACACTGTCTTGAGCGACGAGGTGTCCACATCCGACACGCCCGCGCTCTTGAGCGCGGCCGCCGTCGATGCCAGTTCGCCCTGGTAACGATAGGCGGCCGGCAGGATCATCGACTTGGCGATGTCGTGGCAGAGGAGCGCCTCGGTGTTGATTTCCTTGCAATACCGCTCGAGGTAAATCTCGTTGCGGGCTTCGAACTCGCGCTTCGTGAGAACGTTGTATTTCTCAAAGAGTTCGATGTACTCCTTGTTACCCGAGACGGCGGCGAGCGCATCGACCGTATTGCGAAGGTTGGGCAGGCCGCGTTTCTCGGCCTCGGCATGCCACTCGGGCGAGTAGTTATCGCCGTTGAAGATCACAGCCTTGTGATTCCTGGCGATCTCCATCAGGACGTCCTGCACCGCCTCCATCAGGGACGAGCCGCCTTTCATCTTGTTTTCGATCTGCGTCGCGATGTAGTCGAGCGACTCGGCGACGATCGTGTTGAGGATGACAAGCGGGCCCGCGATCGACTGGCTGGAACCGACCGCTCGAAACTCAAACTTATTGCCCGTGAAGGCGAACGGGCTGGTCCGGTTCCGGTCGCCGGCATCCTTCGGCAGCGGTGGCAGCGTGTCGACGCCGATTTCGAGGACGCCGCCCTTTTTGGATCCCTTGGGCAGGCCCTTCTCAAGCTGCTCGAAGATGTCCGTCAGCATATCGCCGAGGAAGATCGAGATGATGGCCGGCGGCGCCTCGTTCGCGCCCAGCCGATGGTCGTTTCCGGCATGGGCGACCGCGACACGGAGCAGCGGGCTGAACTTGTGAACCGCGCGGATCACCGCGGCGCAAAAGACGAGGAACTGCGCGTTCTGGTGCGGGCTGTCGCCCGGATCCAGCAGGTTCATCTTCTCCGTCCCGAGCGACCAGTTGAGGTGCTTGCCTGATCCGTTGATGCCGGCAAACGGCTTCTCGTGCAGCAGGCAGGCAAGGCCGTACTTCGCCGCGGTCGTGCGGAGGGTCAGCATGATGAGCTGCTGGTGATCGGCCGCGACGTTGGCGTTTTCATACACTGGGGCGATTTCATACTGACTCGGAGCGACCTCGTTGTGACGGGTCTTGACAGGGACGCCCAGCTTGTAGAGTTGCCGCTCGACGTCGAGCATGCATGCGAGCACGCGCTCGGGAATCGCGCCGAAATACTGGTCCTCGAATTCTTGGCCCTTGGCCGGCTTTGCGCCGAAGAGGGTCCGGCCGCAGATGGTGAGGTCCGGCCGCGAGAAGAAGAAGTTCCGATCGATCAGGAAGTATTCCTGCTCAGGCCCCGCCGTCGCGAACACATAACCGGGGTCAGTGTGCCCGAACAATTTCAGAATGCGCTGGGCCTGTTTGTTTAGCGCCTGCATCGAACGCAGCAACGGCGTCTTCTTGTCCAGCGCCTCCCCTGTCCAGGAGCAATAAGCCGTGGGTATGCACAGCGTTGTGCCGTTCGGGTTTTCCAGAATGTACGCAGGACTGGTGACATCCCAAGCGGTGTAGCCGCGCGCCTCGAATGTGGCGCGAATACCACCGGAGGGGAACGATGAGGCGTCCGGTTCGCCTTGAATGAGCTGCTTGCCCGAAAACTCGGCAATGGCGCCGCCCATCCCGTCCGGCGCGAGGAAGCTGTCATGCTTCTCCGCGGTCTGGCCGGTCAGGGGATAGAAGACGTGCGCATAGTGGGTGGCACCCTTTTCAATCGCCCACTCCTTCATAGCCTGAGCGACGACGTCCGCAACGCTGGCGTCCAGCTTGGCCCCCTGTTTGATGGTTTTCTGAAGGGCGCGGTAAACGGCCTTCGGCAGGCGCTTGCGCATTTCGGCGTCGTTGAAGACGTTCGAGCCGAAAATTTCCTCGGCAGGCGTTTCCATGAAATTCAGGGGCTTCTCGAGCGGCTTGTAGGTCGTCACCGCAGCGATGGCCGCCTGACGGGCGTTCGTGTATTTCATACGATCATGCTCCTCATTGGTTGGCCTTACAATTTCTTTACAAAACAAAGGCGCGCTCACGTGAAGCAGGCTTTGTGCCATAGGCCGCCCCGCCGGCAACCGGTTTGCGCAACCTTCGTTTTTCCATAAACTCGCGAAAGAATCGACATCGCGCAAAGCGTTGTCAATTTGAAAATCGATCGAAACAAAAATGTAGTATAATTCAAAATTTTGTTTCAAAATTGTCGTTTAATAGCAGGTAACGCTCCGCCTCCGAAGGCTTTCGAGCTCGCCGGGTTCACTACGGAAGCGCGGCGCGCCGCTCCGCCGTGGCGCGCGACTCTCTGCGCTTGCCCGACGGGCAGGATGGGGAGACATTTCCCTTTGAGAACCGTGAGCTTTTACTGCCCCCATTTCGATGAGGCGGCGAACCTGTGCCGCAGGGCGATGTGTACCTGCGTGCCTGGCCGGCCAGGCTGCACGCTGCGCGGCAAGGTGACCTTTTTGATTTCGCCCGAAGAGCGCCTTGCCGCCGCCGAACGGAGTGACGGTGGAGCGTCGGCCCATGCGAAAGAATCTCCCACGAGAAAGCCCCGCCCGACTGCAGGCCGCCGGATCTGATCGGCTTGGCCATGGGCAGAGAGCATGGGATGCCGTGTTGTGGTGGGTTTCGTTGGTGCTTTTGGCGGGTTTTGCTGCGGCGCTGGCGTGGGTTGAAATCTTCAGTCCGGATATTGGATTTCACCTGAATACAGGTCGATGGATTATCGAGCACGTACGGGCGCCGGATCGCAAATTGTTCCTCTCACCGTCGACGCGCCATATTTCAACAGCTATTGGCTTTATCAGATCACCGTGTGGACGATTTACCGCGTTTGGGGGACGGCGGGACTTGTCGCCTCTCATTATCTTGCAGCGATCGTGGCGTATGCGCTTGTGGCGAGCCAGGCCGTCAAACGCGCTGGCGGAATCTCGCCGTGGCTGGCGCCCCTGCTGCTGATAGGGCTATTCGGCAATTATTGGGAGGTTCGTCCGCATGTCGTTTCATGGCTTTTCCTGGCGCTGTTGTTGGGGTTGCTGGATCGGCGTGATACCCGCTGGATCTGGATCTCGCCGGTTTTGATGCTGGTGTGGGCGAATGCGCACTCGCTGTTCATTCTGGGCTGGGTCGCGATCGCTGCGCACGCGGTCGAGGTTTTTCGGCTTGGCAAAGCTGGAGCGCATCGACGGTTCTGGTTCGCCGCGGCGCTATCGCTCGCGGCGCCGCTGGCGAATCCATACGGGTGGCAGGGCATCTGTGTCCCATTTCAGCAGTGGCAGAATTTGCAGACGGGAAGCGCGTTCAAATCGGCCGAGTTCGGGATCCATGAGCATCTGTCGCCGTTTTCGCTCTTCCGGTATTTCGCGGCGACCGGAGAATTCCGACTCGTTCAGCCGGTTCTCGCGATGCACCTGTTCACAGCCCTGGCCGCGCTGACGCTGTTGATATCCATTCGACGCGTATGCCTCCGGGAGTGGCTTCTCGTCGGCCTGTTCGGCTATGTGTACAGCTTGGCGGAGAAAAACTTCGGATATTTCCTCATCGCCGCATTTCCAATCGTGGCCGGCCATCTCGACGGGCTGGCTTCGCGGCAGACAGCCGGCAGATCGGCCCAACTCATTCGTGCACTCCCGGCGGCCACGGCGGCCCTCGCGGCAGCCGGGACTTGGTGGGTGTTATCCGGCAACTATTTTGAATATTTGAAATCACCTATGCGAACCGGGCATCGATTCAATCCGGATTTCCTCCCGGTGGGCGCGGCGGCCTTCATCAACGCCGCCGGTTTGCCCTCGGGCGCGCGGATCCTGAACAATCTCGATGCAGGCGGCTATTTGGCGTTCGCGACCCGACGGGATGTTTTTATTGACGGCTCGCTCGAATCGATCCCCGGAATGTTCTATCGCGAATACGCGCGTTCGAAGGACCTGCGAGAGTTGCCCTCATTCCTCGCCCGATGGCGGCCCGACGCAGTGGTCATACCGTATTCGGACATCCCCCCAAATGGCTCGCGTACTTCGATCGGGATCCGAAATGGCGCCTCGCCTATTTCGATGCTCGCGACGCCGTCTATTTAAGGATGGGATTTGCAGACCATGTTCCGGCTTTGGGGGCCTTCCAGCCCGGGAAGGATCATCCGGACTGGTCGGATTCTGAGGCGGGTCAAATCATTGTGGCGCATGGCACGTCACGGGGCCCGATTCTGCATCGGCTGTTCGAAAGGCGGGTCTATCCGATCCGAAACATTCGACTTTCGGCGTTCTGCCTCGCCACGCGCCGATATTCTGCGGCGGCCGGATTTGCCCTTGAAGGGCTGCGACTCGCCTCGTCGCCCAATCCGGACCTGCTACTCAATGCGGGGCACGCATTTTATGCGCTGAAAAAATGGGAACTGGCCCGCCTCTGTTACAGCCGTTTGGAGGAACTGGGCGTTTTACGACGCCACCCGCGGGATCCGGCCTTTCAGCTTGCCCGCGAAAGGCTTCGCCGGCTCGAGGCCCTCTCTCCGTAAGCGGGACGCAATTTGCGGGGGTGGAATCGGGTGCAGCCGAGAATGCGGCTTTGCCAGCCGCCTGATGTCCAAACGAAGCAGATTTCGGAGCGGCGACCGGATAGGCGGCCCCAGCTAGCGCATCGACAGCTCCCGAAAGGCGTAGGGCAATTCCTCAATCAGGTCCCCCGGCGTTAGGCTGACCTGGCACTTCCTCCAAGCGCCCAAATCTCCTGCGTGTCCGTGCACATAGACGGCCACTCGCGCTGCGTCGTAGGGGTCAAACCCTTGTGCGAGGAGCCCTCCCAATAGGCCGCTCAACACGTCTCCGGATCCGCCTTTCGCCATGCCTGGATTTCCGGTCATGTTCACTTGGATCGGACGGTCCTGCCGGGCAACCAGCGTGCCAGCCCCCTTGAGCACAACGACGGCGCCCGTTTCCTCCGCGAGTCTCCGTGCCGCGCCGATGCGGTCCGCTTGGACGGCGTCAGGTGAGGTTTTCAGCAGCGCGGCGGCCTCGCCGGGGTGCGGCGTGACCACCAAGCCGTTCGCGGCGGCTCGCAGGGCGCGAGGTTCGCCCGCCATAACGGCAAGCGCATCCGCATCGAGGAGCAGCGGCCCTGGCGCCTCGTGCAGAAGCGTCTCCACAATTTTGCGGGATGCGAGCGAGCGCGTAAGACCCGGTCCGACGACGAAGGCGCGGGACTTTCCAAAGTAGGATCGGATCACCTCCAACGCCGACTCGGCGAGCCCGCCCTCGGCCGTTTCCATTGCGCCGGCCACCATGGCTTCGGGCACGGCCGACGCAACCGTCGCGCGAAGCGATTGGGGAACAATGGTTGTCACTAGACCCACGCCCGACCGGACGGCCGCCCTGGCTGCCAACGTCACAGCGCCGGTGTATGGGCCGCCACCTCCGATGATGACGACATGGCCGTAGTCTCCTTTGTGCGTGTTCCGCCGGCGTCGGGGATACAAATCGAACAAATCCGTCAGGTAGATCATTTCAAGCTCGTCGGCCTCGGCCTCTGCCACGAGCTCCTTGGGCAATCCAATGTCGACCACTTCGATCGAGCCGACAAAATCAATCGCCGCCGGCGCAACAAGTCCGCGCTTCGGCAGTCCCATCGTCGCTGTAACATCCGCCGTGACTGTATCGCCCTGCGGCTCGCCGGTGTCCGCGTTGAGTCCGGAGGGGATATCGATGGAAACAATCAGCGATTCATCCGCCCGTGCGCGAATGTACTGAATGGCTCCGGCAACAGGTCCGCGCGCAGGACCGTTCATGCCGATGCCGAGGACACCGTCGACGATTAGATCGGCCGTCAAGGGATCGTCGATGGCATATTGCCAATCCTCTAGCGTTGTCAGTTCCTCGACCCGGATTTTGGCGGACTTGCATTTGCTCAAAAAATACGCGGCGTCACCTGTCACCTGGGCGGCCGCGCCGGCGAGCCAGACCTCGACATCGAAGCCCATGTCCTTGAGGTAACGCGCCGCGGCGAAGCCGTCGCCGCCATTGTTGCCCCGTCCCGAGATGACATGCACCAGGCGGCCGGTGAGGCCGGCCGAATCGGCGAGTCGGCGGACGTGGAACGCCACGCCATAACCCGCGTTGTCCATCAGCTCGGTGCCCTTGATTTTGTATTCCTCGATCGCCCGTCGATCGAGTTCCCGCATGACCGCGGAAGAAACGATTTTCATCAATGACGCAGCCTACCAAACCCGCTGAATATGATCGACGCAGAATTCGAGCGGCGCCGGCCGTCAGCGCGCGCGGTCGGCAAGCGGCCGAACGGGAACCGTCGCGGCCTCCTCGTACAGTTTTGCGGGGTGCCCTCGAAGATCCCAAACGATTCCGAGCCACGACAGAACTTTGAGAATGTAATAGGTGATATCGATCTCCCACCAATAGAGTCCCTGACGCGCCGCGACGGGATACCGGTGATGATTGTTATGCCACCCTTCGCCAAACGTGATGAGCGCGAGGATGAAACTGTTGCGACTGTGGTCGCTCGTGTTGAAGCGCCGTTTGCCGACCATGTGCGTCAGTGAATTGATGCAGAATGTCGCGTGATAGACGAAGACCGAACTTAGAAAGAATCCCCAGAAAACGAACTGCCACCCCGTGGTGCCCCATGCCGGGCGAGCTGCGGCAAGCCATTCGCCGATGGCGAACAACGAGCCGGCCAGGACCATCGGCGGAATCGAATGGAAGCGATCAAGGAATCTCAATTCGGGATATTTCGCGAAGTCAGGGATGCGATCCAACTCCGTCTTCGCGTATTTCTTGCACATGATCCAGCCCATGTGGGCGCGAAACACGCCCTTCGTGATCGGGGAATGAATATCATTCTCCGTGTCCGCGTGTTGGTGGTGATAGCGGTGATGGGCGGCCCACCACAGGGGACCCAGTTGCGCCGCCGTGCCGCCGAGAAACGCGAGGATGAACTGGAAAACCCGGCTCGTTTTGAACGAATTATGGGAGAAATACCGGTGATAGCCTGCCGTAAGTGCAAAGACGCGAATCGCATAGGTTGCCGCGCAGGCGGCGACTGCCGCCCAACTGAACGGCACAAAGAATACGCCGAGGGCCATCACGTGCATGAAGAGGAGCGGAGTACTCTGAATCAGCGTGATGTTGTCCTCATCGCCGAAAAGATACAGATGTATGGCGCGACGCAGCCGGCTCGCTATCGATTCTGCAGGCGGTTGGGACATGAACGCGTTTCAACCAAGGGATTGAAGAAAAGCAAGCACTTCTTCCGGATGGGTCTCAGCTTTTTTCACGGCGGGCCAGTGTTTGATGACTTTGCCATCCGGACCGATCACGACCGTCGACCGGATCGTTCCGGTCACAGGCTTCCCGTACATCATTTTTTCACCATAGGCGCCATAGGCCTTCATGGTCTCCGCTTCCGGGTCCGACAGCAGGACGAACGGCAACTTGTACTTTGACGCGAATTTCTCGTGTGAAGAGAGGCTGTCCTTGCTCACGCCCAGAACGACAGCGCGCTTTGAAATCTCCTTGAAATGATCCCGAAAACCGCACGCCTCCTTCGTGCAGCCGGGCGTGTCATCTTTCGGATAAAAATACAGGACGACCGTTTTGCCACTGTAATCCTTCAGGGAATGGGTTTTTCCGTCGGTTCCCTTTAGCGCAAAATCCGGAGCCTTTTTTCCTTCAAGGGACATAATTGCAATCTCCTTCGATGGAATATCGCGTTCTTCGGAATTTCCTTACCGCGCTCGGACGCGAAACGGCCCTCGTATTTTCCACCAGGGCACCGCGGAGCCTTTCTGGGACAGCGTGATCCGCCCGCGGTCCTGCAGGCGGAACAGCAGCGGCCGCAACACGGTGAGCGGTTCCTCCATGCTTGGAAGCACACGCCTCGCGAGCAGGCCGGGACACAGGGTGGATCCGCGGGGCAGACTGCGGAGATATTTTAGAATTTCGTGCTCCAGCCGTGCAGATTCCCGCCGCACGAATTCCGCATCGGCGCGCCGGCCCGCGCATCGGCGGCTGCACACGTCGGACGTCGAGCCGCGGGGCAATGGCAGCGCGCAGACGCTGCATCGGGGGATCGTTTGAAGGTCCGTCACACCCGTTCATTCGGGTGCGATGCGCGGGAATTACGCGCGGGCTCCGACGGCGATTCCGGACCCGATACGCCGTGGGTCAGCCCATCGTTCGGCCCGCGGTCCCTTTGGCTTTCGGCGCGGTCTCACGGGCGGTTTTCGGACGCAGCGCGCGCACCGCGGCGCCGGCGCGCCACATCTCCGAATTGGCCATTTCAGCAAGTTCCTTCGCGAGCAGCTCCTTATAGTTGGGCTTGCTGCAGGCGCGCAGGACGCGGGCGGATTCCTTGCCGGATTTGACCGATTTGTACAGCGCCCGGAATACGGGCAGTGTTGCCCTCTTGAATTTGGGTTTCCAGTCCAATGCGCCGCGCTGCGCCGTGGTCGAGCAATTCGCGTACATCCAGTCCATGCCCTTCTCGTCCACGAGGCGGATGAGGCTCTGCGTTAGCTCCTCGACCGTTTCATTAAACGCCTCACTGGGCGAATGGCCGTTGGCACGGAGCACCTCGTACTGGGCCTCCATGATGCCGGCTAGCGCGCCCATCAGCACACCGCGCTCGCCTGTGAGATCGCTGACCACTTCCTTTTCAAACGTGGTGGGGAACAGGTAGCCGGATCCGATGCCGATCCCTAGGGCGAGGGTTCGCTCCAGCGCCCGGCCTGTCGCGTCCTGATAAATGGCGTAGCTCGAGTTAATCCCCGCGCCGGCGAGGAAGTTGCGCCGAACGTTAAGCCCAGAACCTTTGGGGGCCACCATGATCACATCGATATCCTTGGGCGGAATGACCTTAGTCTGGTGCTTGAAGACGATCGAGAACCCGTGCGAGAAGCCGAGCGCCTTCCCGGGCGTCAGAAATTTCCGGATGGTCGGCCAGAGCGCGCGCTGCCCGGCGTCGGAGACGAGGTAGAGGATCATCGTCCCCTGGTCAGCGGCTTCCTCGATGGTGAAGAGGTCCTTCCCGGGCTTCCAGCCGTCCTCCTTGGCGCGTGTCCAGTCGCGGCAGCCGACGATGACGTTGAATCCGTTATCCTTGAGATTTAGCGCCTGCGCCGGGCCTTGAACGCCGTAACCGATGACAGCGATAACTTCGTCCTTGAGAGCCTTGCGAGCCTTTGCGAGTGGGAATTCGCTGCGGGTCACCACCTCCTCGATCACGCCGCCAAAGTCAATCTTTGCCATGAGGATTCCTCCGAATAAATGTGCGACGATACCTGAACAAGCGCGAACGGATCAAGCGGACAAGACGGCGCGGGCTTCCTCACAATCGCGAGCAATCTGGGTCTTGAGGACGTCAACGGATTCAAACTGCCATTCGTCCCGCAATTTTTTGACAAATTCCACATCGATGTCCCGGCCGTAGAGGTCGAGGGAGACATCGAGCAGGTGCACCTCGACTAGATCCGGAGGGCCTTTGCGCGGATCCGGGCGGGCGGCCAGAAATGCCGCGGACGGATACACCCGGCCATCGACCCTCGTTCGGCACGCGTAGACGCCGGGCGGCGGGCGGACCTCGTTGTGGGGATCCACATTCGCCGTGGGATAGCCGAGTTGGCGCCCGATTTTCGCGCCATGGATGACGGTTCCGAACATGCTGAACGGGCGGCCGAGCATCGCCTCCGCGGCAGCGAGATCGCCCTCCCGGACGGCTTGCCGAATACGTGTGCTGGAAATCGGCGCTCCGTTCCACTGGACGCGGGGAACCGCAACCACGTCGAATCCAAATCGGGCTCCGAGCTTGCGCAACAGCGCGACATCGCCGCTCGCGCGCCGACCGAACGTCCAGTTTTCGCCGACGACGAAGGCGTGGAGGCGCGGCGTTTGCTCGCGCACTGCGAAGATGAAGGATTCCGGCTCCAGCGAGGCCATCGCCTCGTTGAAGGGGATGAGCACTACGCCACGGATGCCCGTTTCCGCAAGCAGGCGTAGTCGGTGAGGCGTGGAGGTGATCAGCGGGGGAGCGCTTTCGGGCCGCAGCACCTTGAGCGGGTGCGGGTCGAAGGAGAGTGCCCACGCTTCGCCATGGCAGCTCGCGGCCAGGTCGATCGCCGCGCGGAACACCGCCTGGTGACCGCGGTGAACGCCGTCGAATGCGCCGGCGGCGAAGACCACGGGGCGATCCACGGTACCCGTGTCGCGGATGCTGGAGACGACGCGGATCATGGAGCCGCACGCAGGGAAATCGATGAAAGCGGACGGATCAGCGGGGCAAGCTGCTCCGGCGACAGGTCCACAAGTGACTCAAAGGGAACGGCCTCGGCCACGTCCAGCGGGCCCGAACGCGTGCGGCGGAGGGTGTTGAGGCAGGCGCCGCATCCGAGCGCTTCACCCACATCATGGCAAAGCGTTCGAACGTAGGTTCCCTTTGAGCAGCGCACTCGAAAACGCGCTAGCGGCGGATGGAATTCCAGCAGCGCGAACTCGTAAATATGGAGCACGCGGGGCTCCCGCTCAACGGATTCGCCGTGACGGGCCAACTTGTAGAGCGCGACTCCCTCTTTTTTGACGGCGGACACCATCGGCGGAACTTGCTCAATGTCGCCGGTCCATTTCCGGAACTCCTCGGCGAGCCGTTCGCGCGTGATGGAGGAGGGATCCCGCCGGCGGACCACTGCACCGTCGGCATCGTGCGTGTCGGTGGTGACGCCGAGCAGCATGGAGCCCTCATATTCCTTGTCCGCCGCCATGACGACCTGCGAAACCTTGGTGGCGCGGCCGATTAGAAGGACGAGCAGTCCGGTTGCGCCGGGATCTAGCGTGCCGCCGTGGCCCACCTTTCGAAAATGAAACAGGCGCCGGACGGCATCGACGATGTCGTGCGAGGTCGGTCCAGCCGGCTTGTCCACGAGGAGCAGGCCGTCCGGATCGGCGCCTCGCCCGGAGCGGCTCTGGAGGCGCGCGCTCATGCGCCGGCCGCATCGCCGGACTTCGGCGGTGGCGCGGACCATTCAGGGTGCTCGGCTTCCATTTCTGCGATGAGCGAAAGGACGTGGTCCCCCTGCGCGATGGAGTGGTCAAGCTCGAAGACGAGATGCGGCGTGTACTTCATTTTGATGTGTCGGTTGATGAGCCCCTGCAGCTCGACGCGGTGCCGTCGGATCAGCGCGAGCGATCTCTGCTGTTCATCCGGCGTTCCGCGGACGGAAACCAGCACGCGCGCCTGACGCAGGTCGGCCGTGGTCAATACGCGGGTGACCGTCACGCGCGCCGGATCGAAGTCCGGCTCGTTCACGAGGCGAAAGAGGTATTCCGCCACTTCCTGGCGAAGCAGTTGGTTGATACGCGTCATCCGCTGCGGGCGCATGGCTTCGCTCCTTATGTGGCGCGCGAACGCGCGCGCTCAGAGTTGTTGGGCGATTTTTTCGACTTCGTAAATTTCGATCACGTCGCCGGGCTCAAAGTCCCCGAAGCCGTCCAGCCGAATGCCGCACTCCTGACCCTCCCGGACTTCGGTCGCATCATTTTGAAAGCGGCGCAGGGAGGCCACGCTTCCCTCGTAGAGCACATCTCCCTTGCGTTTGACGCGAGCGCGGCCGCGAGCCGTGACGCGCCCGTCGGTGACCAGGCACCCGGCGACCTTGCCTTTCTTCCCCAGGTCGAAGATCTGCTTGACCTGCGCGTGACCGAAAATCGTCTCCCGCACGATCGGCTCCAGGAGGCCTTTCATCAGCTCTTTGACGTTATCGAGAAGCTCGTAAATGATGCTGAAGAGGCGAATCTCCACCCCCTCGCGCTTGGCTGCGGCGCCGACATCAGGCTCTTTGCTGACATGAAAGCCGAGAATGACCGCCTTGGACGCACTGGCCAGCATGACGTCATTGACCGTGATGCTGCCGACGCCGGAGAGGATGATCTGCTGCTGGACCTTCTCGCTCTTGATGTTGTTTATCGCGTATTCAAGGGCCTCCAGAGAACCCTGCGTGTCCGCCTTCAACACGATGGAGAGGGTCTTCTTGCCGCTTTCCGCGCCCGCCTGGAGGATGTCCTCCAGCGTAAGCCGGCGCGGCTTTTGTTCGGCCATCTCCGATGCCCGCAGCGCGGCCTGCCGCGCCTCGGCCTCCTCGCGGGCCGCCTTCTCGTCGGGCATTTTCACAAATTCTGAGCCCGGTTCAGGCACCCCCGTCAGGCCAAGGCATTTCACGGCGTCCGACGGGCCGGCCGACTTCACCCGCTCGCCCCGGTCGTTGATCAGCGCGCGCACGCGGCCCCAGTACGGCCCGCAGAGGATCGCGTCGCCGACGCGAAGCGTGCCGTCGCGGAGCAGCAGCGTTGCGGTCGGGCCCATCCCGGTTTCCATGCGGGATTCGACGACGTATCCGCGTGCCGGCAACTTGGGGTTGGCCTTCAGCTCGAGGATTTCGGCCTGCGCGATGATGTTCTCGAGAAAATTCTGGATGCCGTCGCCCGTCAGCGCGCTGACGGGGCAGCAGATCACATCGCCGCCCCAGTCTTCCGGCGTGAGGCCGAGCTGCTGCAACTGCTGTTTCACGCGGTCTGCGTTGAAGCCTCGGAGGTCCTTCTTGTTAATGGCCACCATGATGGCGACCTTGGCCGCCTTCGCATGCTGGATCGCTTCGCGGGTCTGGGGCATCACGCCGTCGACGCCGTCGATGACAATCACCGCGATGTCCGTCAGGTTTGCGCCGCGGGCCCGCATGGCCGTGAAGGCCTCGTGGCCCGGCGTGTCCAGGAACGTGATCTTGTGCTTGTCTTTGTCGTTGAGGGTCACCGTGTAAGCGCCGATGTGCTGGGTGATGCCGCCGTCCTCGCCCGCGGCGACGCGCGTGTTTCGGATCTTGTCGAGCAGCGAGGTCTTCCCGTGGTCGACATGACCCATGAACACGACCACCGGGGGTCGCGTAATGATGTTTTCCGGGGCGTCGATTTTCTCGACGACGGGTTTCGGCTTGGGTTTTGGCGGTGCCGGCGGCGGCTTCGCCTCCTGCTTTTTCTCCAGCTCGACCGTCCAGCCCCACTTCTGGGAAATCTGCTGGGCAATCTTCAGTTCGATCTTTTGGTTGATGGAGGCGAAGATGTTGAGGCTCATCAGCTCGCGAATGAGCTGATTCGGCCTAAGCCCCATGTGCTCCGCCAGGTCGCGAACGATGATCGGCGCGCCCGGTTTCACAAAGATCTGCTTCGACTCCGGGACCGCAACCATCGCCGCATCCGGAGGGATTGCCGACATCGGCTGCCCCTGAGTCGGGGCCGTTGGGGCCGGCGCGTCTGCGCTTGGGGCGGCGGTCTGCGTCGCGGCCGACGGAGCGGTTGACGGAGCGGTTGACGGAGCGGTTGACGCGTTCGGCTTGCCGGCGGCGGCAGCAGGCGCCTGCGTCGGAGCGGGCGCGGCGGCGGGCGGCGGGGCGAAGGCCTTGCGAAGCGCCTCCTCCTGTTCCTTGGTGAGCATGCTCATGTGGTTGCGCACCTCGCCAAGGTTGAGGGCCTGGATCTTGTCCAGGATGTCCTTCGTCGGCCGATCGAGCTGTTTGGCTAACTCAAAAACTCTCATGGCACCTCAGGCGGCGCTGACGCCCGACCCGCGCCCGACGACAGCGATGCGATGGCGGCGTGGACCGCTTTCGCGTCCTCTTCCGTGAAGCCTTCAACGGCCAGCAGATCCTCGAGTTCCGCGGACTGCAATCCTTCCAGCGTGGCAAAACCGGCATGGACGAGTTTTTCGGCCCGCTCGCGGCCGATTCCTTCGATCGCCGCAAGCGCCGAAATGGCGTTGGCCACCTTTTCCTCGAAGCCGATGGCCGACTCGTCGCGCTGGATGTCGATCTTCCAGCCGGTCAGCTTCGAGGTGAGCCGCGCATTTTGGCCCTTCTTGCCGATCGCCAGCGACAACTGGTCCGGCGCGACAACAACGTGGACCGTCCGCGTGGCCTCGTCGACCGTCACCTTGGTCAGTTTTGCGGGTGACAGGGCGTTGGTAACAAAGACCTTGATGTCCTCGTTCCAGCGGACGATATCGATCTTTTCACCGGAAAGCTCCCGCACGATGTTTTTTACGCGGATGCCCCGCATGCCGACGCACGCGCCAACGGGATCGATTTTTTCATCCTTGGAGGCCACGGCGATTTTCGTCCGATACCCCGGCTCGCGCGCGATGGAGCGCATTTCCACCGTCTTGTCGTTGATTTCGGAAACCTCAAGTTCGAACAACCGTTTCACGAAGTCTGGGTGACTTCGCGAGAGGATGATACGGGTTCCCGACGCGTCGGTGGTGACATCGAGAACCAGGGCGCGGATTTTGTCGCCAATCTGATATTCCTCCGTGGGCACGCGCTCCTTGGCCGGCAGCAACCCTTCGGCAAATCCGTCGAGTCCCAGGATCACGTCGCTCCGGTCGAACCTCCGAACGGTTCCGCTGACGATGTCGCCAATGCGCCCCTTGTATTCCTGGTACACCCGGTCCCGCTCCGCCTGGCGGATGCGGTTGAGGATCGCCTGCTTGGCCGTCTGGGCTGCGATGCGGCCAAAATTCCGCGGCGTCACCTCGATTTCGAGGGTTTCGCCGACCTGGACATCCGGTTTGATTCGCTGGGCGTTCGCTAGCGAGATCTCATCGTGAGGCGCCCGAACTGACTCCACCACTTTGACGCGGGCAAAGGCGCGAATGTCACAGGTCTTGCGGTCGATTTCGATGCGGAGGTCCTTGGCCGGGCTGACGCTCTTTTTCGCTGCCGTCATCAGAGCGGACTCCACGGCCTTGATGAGCGTTTCGCGGTCGATGCCGCGCTCGCGCTCCATATATTCCAAAACCGCAATCAATTCACTGTTCATGATATTCGCTCCAAAACGGCGCCCGAGCCACAGATGAAAAAGAGTGGGTTTGTGACCCACTCTTCATCGGCGGCATCCCAAAAGCACTACGACGGTGCCACGCCCGTCAAGCCGGGTCAAGGCGGAAAAAACTAAACCCGACCTTATCGGGCGTCTGTGGGGACGGGACACCGTCCGAATGACGGTCGGCAGTTCACTTCCCTTAGGACCGCTGGCGCGGGCAACGCAAACGGCGTCTGATTGCGATGAGGGAACGGAAAGGGAATGGACTTTTAGCGAAGATCAGCCTGCAGCCCGCTCTCGGGTCCGGCAGGGGGCCGATCTCAGCGCAGCGCAGCTAGACCTGCGCCGCTGTCCTGTCGTCGGACCCCAGCCGGAACCCGGAGCACTTACGGGGCGGCAGGCACGAGAGCCGTTCTAGGGCCTCACGAGAATTTTCCAGTTCCGGCCGCCATTGTTGTCCCACGACCCGTTCTTGTCGGTGAAAACGATATTCAGCTCTGTCGCATGGGGCGGGACGGGAATAGTGATTTCATGCCGCCCAGTGAATCCATTGGGGGTCAATTGTGCCGTCTGATAAACTCCCTGCCAGTTGTTGTATCCGACGTGGGCATAGATCGGCTTGCCGAAGAGAGGGCTTCCGGGATGGCCAACGGCATACGATAGGGTCACTGTGCCGCCCTTGGCGGGATACGCCGGACCCCAGACGAGGCGGACACCCCTCGCGCTTGTGTCCTCCGGCACCCTCGGGTTGGTGCCGTTCAGAAACTCCACAATGTTTGCCATCGGCATGCCCGGCGGACCGTCGCCGTCGGGATTGTCCTCAGGGCCTTGAAGCAAGTGACCGAAGTGTTCCCGCTCCCATGAATCCGCCAGGCCGTCGGCATCGGAATCATATACGTCGGCCGTGCTGCCGATGGTCAACGAGTGGTCTTGCCCGTTGTTGTTGTCCCAATACCAGGTTCCCCCTACCCGATAGAAGATGGCATACTTGACGGTGAGCCGACTGTTCGTCACGACCATGAAATTTGTGGATCCCGCCGGATACCAGCGCGCGAAACCCAGACTTCGGTGGAAGTACGCGTCGCCGATCGGTGTAATGTCTACGCCCCATCGCTCATATCCGCTGGGGAGGTCCGCCTCTTTGACGGCCGTCGCGGAACGCCAATCGGCCCAATTGTTCCATGTCCACACTATCCCAATCGCCTCGGGATCGCCGAGTCGCCTGACGGAGAAATCCAGCCAGAAGTTGAATCGGTGCGTAGTCGTGATGCCATTACCGTTCGACTCTGAAACGTAAAGGCCATCAGCAAGTCGTTGAACGATGGGGGTCGTGGCAGGAACCGTGAACTGGTAATTCTGGCCGTTTCGGCTGTCCCAGATATTCCTGCCACTCCGATCCGTCCCCTGGAAGTAGTACCGCACCGTAGCGCCCGCAGGGAACTGGAAACTAGGCGTGAAAGTCCATAACGAGTTGCCCTGCACATTGCCTGCATATCGCATCGGGTAAACCACCCAGTTCCCGCCATTGACCTGAATGCCGACTCGAGCTTGGAGCCCGGGATAGTCCCGATTCATCAGGATTGTGAATTGCCCGGGGTTTGCCGAATCGTCATGGCGCTGGTAGGAACCGAACACGCCCATCCAAGTCGGGAACGCGCTGGCGGTTTGCATGCCAGTGGCGAAGACCAGTAACAGCAATAAATGTTTCATAGATGTCTCCTTTGGTAAAACGATTTACTTCATACCGAAATGGAGATTTTATGTCAACTGAATCGTTTCACCTTTGTCATGACGCTTTGAAAATGTCCCTCGGAAACTCGATAGAAATGACCACATGGCGGCTGGAGGGGCGCCGCCATGGGAGAACATCGACGGAAATTTCCGGAGCCAACTGCATCAGCTACTGCATCATTCCCGTTCAACCCCGATACTGGTTTTCTGCGATCGAATCCCGATTGCGAATTCGAAGGCCAGCCCTTTGCGACTGGCGAAATTTTGGCTGAAAGGCGCCGCCCATGGAGGAGCGGCTTGCATTGCTTGCCCTCCCCAAATGACCGGCAGAGAGGAACGGCTCATCCCGAGGGGGGCAATGGAGGGCGCCGTTCCACCGGCGCCGTTCCGGATCATATTTTCGTACGACGAGGGAGACGCCCCTTCAAGTGAGTGGATGAAGATCGTCGGGGCGAACGCGTGCTCACGCAAGACTGACGAAGTTGAGCGTGAAGGTGAGCATGGTGAACTCAGCGCAGGCCGTGGGGCGAGGTATGCGGCGATAGTGCTGGCGGCGGCGCGGATGGGCGAGCGGGCTTCGGCGTGCCCTCCCGCCCATCCGGAAAGGGGACATTTCTAGAACAGTTTTGACACTGAATCCTTTCACTTTTCCGTTTTGAACGGCTACCTGCATAAAAAACTCAATTATCTTCCTCCCCAACCACCCAGTCCAAGGCATGGGCAAAATAGGGTCGGTGCAAAGTTGCTAGGGATGCGTCGGACGGCAAGAGAAACCTCCCGACTCCCGGCTCGGAGCACTGAGGAGGTGCCACTTCAACTGAGGCATTACCGCGCAAAGGGGCAGCCGGAATTGCCATAACTCGCTCGGTTTTTGCAGCATCTTGAACGCACCAGAGCGATCCAGAGGTCGCCTGATCGATTCAAACGCAACGGTCGGTGGCGGCCTGCGTGCCGAGAATGCTTGGAGTTGACGCGGAGTTTTGTAAAATAGGCTCAGTTGGCAGGATGAGAAAGCCGGGAACCAAACCAGTTCGTCAGTGCAAAGGGTGTGCGCTAAACCTCGGCGATTCGTGCGCCATTTTCCTCCACCCTTCGCTGAAGTGGAAGGACCGGAAGTGCGAGGGCTATAACAATCCGATGTACATCCGCCATTACGAGCTGAACCTCAAGCCGGAGGGCGCCCGCGCGCGGAAAACGGTCCGCGTCGAAAAGGCGAAAGCGGCGCGCACCCAAACCCACCGCGACGGGGTTCACCCGTTGAAGGGCCCTCGCTGAAATGGCTGCCGAATCCCATTGCCGGATCGGATCGGTCGATCTTTGCTCAGCGCCCGCGGTGGTGGGGGTTGCAACGCGGATCGACACACTCGAGCGGTTGCGGGCGCACCGCCCGCCCTGCGACCTCGTGGAATTGCGGGCCGATTACCTGGAGGCCCCCCGCGCGGTGATCCCGCTGCTTTCCGCGCCGCGTCAAGTCCCGGTGATCCTGACCATCCGCCACGCGCGAGAGGGAGGCCGGTGGGATGGATTGGAAACAGAGCGCATGGAGTTGTACCGCGCCATTTTGCCTTGCGTGGACGCGGTTGACGTCGAAATCGATTCCGAAATCATCGCCCCGATCGCCCGAGAGGCCGCCGAACGGTCGATATGCGTGATTGGGTCCTATCATAATTTCAGCGAAACTCCCGGGGCGGACCTTTTGCGGGCGAAGATGGCGAAAGGGATCGAGCTCGGTGCGCGCGTGGTGAAGGTGGCAACGTGGTCCGCCCGCGAATCGGATGTGGAGACGCTTGAGGCGCTGCTTCGCGGGCCAGCGATGTGTCCGATCGCGGCGATGGGAATGGGTCCTTTGGGTGTTCAGTCCCGGCTGCGACTCGCGCTGGCCGGCTCATGCTTGATCTACGGGTTTTTGGATGAGCCGACCGCACCGGGTCAGCTGCACGCGGGAGAATGGGTGAGGCGCCTCCGCGAGAGCCTGCCCGAATATTGGGAGCAGCGTGCATGAGCGGCGCGGCGACGTGGATCCTCCTGGTGGTCGCGTCCTATCTGCTCGGTGCGATCCCGTTTGGTTTCCTGATTGCGCGGGCGAAGGGGGTCGATATCCGGAAGGTCGGCAGCGGCAACATTGGCGCGACCAACGTATTGCGGTCGGTGGGCAAACCGTGGGGAATCCTGACTTTTGTGCTCGATGCGCTCAAGGGCTTTATACCCGCCATGGTTTTTCCATACCTTGGAAGCCGATGGGGCGCGGATTTCCATAGCATGGAAATTGCCCGGCTCGCCGGTGGCGTGGCGGCAGTCGTCGGGCACAGTTTCCCCGTCTATCTTCGGTTCCGGGGCGGCAAGGGCGTTGCGACCAGCGCGGGGGCGCTGTTGGGCATCGCGCCGTTGGCGGGACTGGCGGGCCTCTGCGTGTGGGGCCTGCTGTTTTTTGCCTTCAAGTACGTGTCCCTGGCGTCGATCGGTGCGGCTGTCGCCGTGCCGGTCGCGGCCTGGCTGCTGTACCGGTCCGAGAGCGCAGTCGTCCCCGCGGCGCTGACGATGCTGGCGATCCTTGTCGTGTATCGCCACCGTGACAACATACGTCGACTCGCGAGCGGAACGGAACACCGTTTCGGTCAGAAAAGAGAAGTTTAGAACTGTGCAGGCATTGAATTCGGCATGAAACACGTTCTATTCCGAATGATTTTGTTGGCATGTTCGCTGGCGGCCTCCTTCGTGTTGCTGGAGTGGGCGATTCGACGATTTTTGCCCTTTTATGATCCGCGTCGGCAGATCGTGTTCCCGACCATGCCGATGTACAACGACGCCGCGATCGGTCCGAAAAACGAGCGCATCCGGCAACGCACGCCCAAGGGCGACTTTGATCTCTGGATTCAGTTTAACCGACATGGCTTTCGGGACACGAAAGATTTGAGCAGCTCGTCGCCGACCGATTGGTTCGCGGTGGGCGATTCGTTCACGTTCGGCTGGGGCATCCCCGAAGGCGGGCGCTACAGTGACCTGCTCGAGAAGAAGCTGGGCTGGCGCATCTTCAATATTGCCGTTCCGAGCGATCTGGACCAGTACATCGGCCTGGTCCGATATGCCCGCGATTGCGGCGCGGTGATCAGCAACGCCATCGTGGGCGTTTGCATGAACAACGACTTGAAAAACTATCGGACGGCGGAGAAACAACAAAAGGCCATCTACGGAGATCGGCAACCCTGGAAGGCGCGTCTCCGCGTCTGGATGCAATCTCATTCCGCAGTGTATCTCTTCTGCAGCTATGAATTGCAGCGCATTCCGGCGTTTCGGGGTCTTTTCGAACGTTTGGGTGTCGCACGCGATATACGCGAGCTGACGCTGCAAAATCTCTATGATGAGGAAATTCTCGAGAGTTCCGCGGAAAAGGCCGTCGAGCTGGCGCGCGTCATCGGGTCCCCTTCAACTTATTTCGTCTTGATTCCCTCCCTTGCGCTCTGGCTTGCCGATGATCCCGCTATGGAACGCCGGGTTCATGAAAGCTTTGCGGACCGCATCCGTCAGCGCGGGCTCAAGGTGATCGATCTCAAGCCGGCGTTTGAAGCCCACCCGAATCCGCGCTCCCTCTATTTCGCGACCGATCCGCACTGGAACGATGCAGGCCACGCCTTCGCGGCTGACGTCATCGCCAGGGCTTTGCAAGAGTCTGGCCCCAACCCCTGATCGCGGACATTACCGCGCGGCCGCCCGGCACAAGAGCCCTCGCTTGTAGAGAAGGCGCATGGCGTAACAATCGAGAAAGTGGCCAGCCCGATAGGACTCAACGCGGCCAACAAATCGCCCCTCTTCCAACAGGGAGAGCGCGGCGAGGAGATCCAGCGCTGCGCGATGCCACACCGCTTCCAGCGATTTTCCATCGTGCATCAGGCGAGGCTCGTTGATGTAGCGCCGTTTGCCCGCGACCAGGACGTTCTCCATATTGTAGCCGAGATTCCTCACGTCCGCGAAGATCTGGCCGATCGTTTTCGCCCAGATCATCTTCGAAAAGGGGGCGTTCGTCCGCGCGGCGGCGCCGAACCGGAACCCCTCGTCGGTTAGCGGAAATTTGATGCGCTGCCGCCCAATCGCATTCGGGAAATCAATTGCGCAGTCGACCCACAGGGTTCGCGAGCCGTCATCTGGCGAAAAGAGAAGGAAGCTACCGTTGGGAAGGCCCACCGTCACGCGTTCCTTTACGGTCCAGTAGGCGACCGGCCGCGCGGTTTCCACGAAGCCCGCGGCGTCGAGCGCCTCAACGAGCGGGAGGCTTCCGAGCTTGAACAGGGGCGGGTCGCCGGAGGAACAGCGGATCAGCACATTGTCGATCCGCATGCCAAGTTTGAGGGCGATGATGTGCTCCACCATCCGAACATAATTCTGCGGCGGACCGCTCCGCAGGACGATGTTGCTGACGATGTCGCCGGTCGTCCACACGTTGCGGATGGAGACGCGGACCGGCAGGCAGTCGTCGAGGTCGGCCCGTTCGAACCACCACCCCTCGAGATCGGTGGGCTCAAACGTCAGCGTGCTAGTCGCCTTGCCCAGAAATGTGCCCGGGCCGGAGACGGAGGTGCTGCGCGCGAGGGTCCGCTGACGTTCATCCGGAGCCGGGGGCGCCGTGTTCGACAAATCCCGGTCTATCGGCTGCGCCTGCATCCGTTCCCATGCGCGGAGCAGCGTGTCTCGATCGCCGGCCAGAATGGTTCCGAGGGGCTCATTCATGGGCGGAATCTTTCCGGAGGTCGCTCACGACAATCCACTCAGGATTGCGGACAATTTCTCGCGTCGGGCGACCAGCTCCTCCCGACGGCTCTTCGTCTGCTGGATGACGTCCAGCTTCGCCTTTTGCAGGAAATCGGGGTTCGCAAGGCGCGCATCGATCTTTTCGATCTCTCGACTAACCGCTGCGAGGTTTTCGGCGAGTCGCGCGCGTTCCGCCTCAAGGTCTACTTCGCCGAGGACGAGATACACCGTGCCCAGATCGTTGAGGGCGCTAGGCAGGGGGCGTCCGGGCGAGAACGACGTGTCAATCGAAAGGTTCCCCGCCTGGATCAGAAGCGCGATGGACTCCGCATCGGCGCGCAGCGCGTTGGCCCGCTCTTCGGAAGCTGGACGAATGGCGAAGTCCGCCTTCGCATGAGGCGGGATGTTGTAATCCGCGCGGAGTTGCCTGGCGAGGCGGATCAGGTCGTGTTTCAGGTCGACGTACTCCACATACGGCTGCGCCATGCCGCGGAGCGTTGAATTTTCGGCCCGCGGCCACGGCGCGAACATAATGAACTCCTCGTCGGAGCCGTATCCCATCGCGTGCCACAGTTCCTCGGTCAAAAACGGCATCAGCGGATGCAAAAGTCGCAACGCGCGCTCGAACACGTGGTGCATGATGGAGAGCACCTCGCGCCGGCGCGGTTCATCGCCGCTTCGGAAAACAGGCTTTGCGTACTCGACATACCAGTCGCAGAACTCGTGCCAAAGGAAGTCGTAGAGGACGTGCGCGTAGTCGTTGAAGCGGTAGCGCTCAAGGCAATCGGTGGCCGCCTTGGCGGCGTCCTCGATTTTGGCCAGGATGTGCCAGTCATCGGCCGTCCAGCGGTCGGGATGCAGCGAAATCGCGCGCACGTTCAATGGCTCGGTGAGCTTCTGCATCTGCATGAAGCGCGCGGCATTCCACAGCTTGGTGCCGAAATTCCGGCCGACCTCGAATTTTTCCTTCGAAATGTAGACATCTTGGCCCGTCGCCGTGAGCATGATGAGGCTGAACCGCAGCGCATCGGCGCTGAATTCCTGAATAATCTCGAGCGGGTCAATCGAATTTCCGAGGCTTTTCGACATTTTGCGGCCGATGTCGTCGCGGACCGTGCCGTGGATGTACACCTCGCGGAACGGCAGATCGCCCATGAACTCGTAACCGGCCATGATCATGCGGGCGACCCAGAAGAAAATGATTTCCGACGCGGTGACGAGCGTGTTCGTCGGATAGTAAAAGGTGAGATCGTCGTTGGAATCCGGCCAGCCGAACACGCTGAACGGCCAGAGCCACGAGGAAAACCACGTGTCTAGGACGTCCTCGTCCTGCCGGACGTTTGCTGAGCCGCATCGGGGGCATACGGAAGGCTTGCCGCGGTCCGCCCATTGGTGGCCGCACGCGTCGCAATAAAAAATCGGGATTTGATGGCCCCACCAGATCTGGCGCGAGATGCACCAATCGCGGATGTTTTCCATCCATTCGAGGTAGACCTTATTCCACCGCTCCGGAATGAACCGGATTTTGCCTTCCCGAACGGCTCGGATGCCGGGCTCTGCCAGCGGCTTCATCCGGACAAACCATTGGGGAGAGACCCGCGGCTCGACAATGGCCGAGCACCGGTAACAATGCCCCACGGCGTGCTCGTGAGGTTCCACCTTCTCCAACAAGCCCCTTGCCGAAAGGTCTTCCGCGATTTTCTTTCTGCAGGCGAAACGTTCGAGGCCGGCATAGGGTCCCGCGTTTTCATTCATGCGGCCGTCCTCGGTCATCACATTGATTTGCGGCAGGTTGTGCCTCTGCCCCATCTGGAAGTCGTTGGGATCGTGAGCCGGCGTGACCTTGACGCAACCGGTCCCGAATTCTTTTGAAACAAAGGAGTCCGCAATGACGGGAATTTCGCGGTTTAGCACCGGGAGAACCAGCGTCTTGCCGACTAGATGCCGGAATCGTTCATCCTCGGGGTTCACCGCCACGGCCGTGTCGCCGAGAAAGGTTTCGGGCCGTGTGGTGGCTACGGTGACAAATCCGCCGGGCGAGTCTTTGATGGGATATTTAATGTAATACAGATGGCCTCGGATGGTGCGATGTTCGCTCTCCTCGTCGGATAGCGCCGTCTGACACCGGGGGCACCAATTAATGATGTAGGTTCCGCGGTAGATCAGCCCTTTCTCATAAAGCCGGATGAAAACCTCCTTGACGGCATTGCTAAGCCCCTCATCCATCGTGAATCGGCATCGGCTCCAATCGCAGGAGGCTCCCAGTTTCTTCAATTGGCTGATGATCGTGTTGCCGTACTTTTCCTTCCACGCCCACACCCGCTGCAAAAAGGCCTGGCGTCCCAGTTGCTGTCGAGTCAGGCCTTCTTTCTTCAGTTCGCGCTCCACGACGTTCTGCGTCGCGATGCCTGCGTGATCCGTCCCCGGCACCCACAGGGCGTTGTAACCCTGCATACGCTTCCATCGGATCAGAACGTCCTGAATGGAGTTGTTCAGCGCATGGCCCATGTGGAGAATGCCGGTCACATTGGGCGGCGGGATCACGATGCAGTATGGCTCGCCCCCCCGAGCGGCGCTCGTTCCGAAACAATTCTTTTCCAACCATCGGGCATACCATTTGTCCTCGATGGCATGTGGGTCGTATGTTTTCGGCAAATCGGCCATGGGCGGCAATAAAGCCGATTTATCCGCCGCCTGAAAATCCAAAAAAACGGCTGCCGGCGGCGCATACGTTCCGGCGACGCCGACGGATTCGCTGGAAAAATCGTTCAGTCCAGAATCTGTCCCATAATCCTGCTGCACGATGAGCGATTGGCACGAGAGCGCGGATCTGCGGGGATCGTCCCTTGGCTGAAGGCGGCCTTTTGGGGCGCGTGGACCGCCCTGCTGCTGGCGCTCTGGGGCTGCCGCGCGCGCCCCCTTGACGCCGCGATACCGAGTCAACCGCTAGCGAGCCGCGCTACTCAACCGCGAACTTCGCGGACTCTATCCGCTCAGCTCGACGAGTGGCTGGAAAACAAGAGGCTGACCACGCGATACCAGTCCAACATGCTTTCGCCGAAAGACTATGGGAAGTTCTCCACCAAGCTGCGCGACCGCGATAGGGTCGGATTCCGCTCTGAGCTGGATGTAATGATGACTAATGCTTTCAAAAAGCCTGACAATAGGGTTCAACGCGGGTCATATCATTCGAAGAGTTGTTACGAAGAGGCCGACCCGCGCCCTGCTGCCAGGCGGAGCGGGAGCACATCCTCGCGCAGGAACTGGTGCGGACCGTGCGCGCAAATGTGACGATTGACTGGACGGTGCGCGAAAACGTGCGCGCGCAACTGCGCGTGCTGGTCAAACGGATCCTCCGCAAGCATGGCTATCCGCCGGACAAGCAGGAAAAGGCGACGCAGACGGTACTGGAGCAGGCGGAACTGCCGTCTGCGGAATGGGCGGCGGCATGAGTGGGGCGCCTGAACAAGCGGCACCCCGATGATGTCGCCGCGCGGAGGGATTGTAGATTTTTAGGGGCGCCTGGTCTGCTTTCCAGTCCTTGCGCGATGCGCGAAAGCGTAGGCGGTCTTTTATGCAACTCGCGCGCCGCTTTCGCGAAACGGCCTTATCGAACAACTGGCCGAATCGTCTTTCTGAGGTGTGAGGCCATATAATCCGATTTCTTATCGATGGTTTCCTAAATTTGACGATTCAGCAGTTCAAAAGCCTCATAGCGTGAACCGAATTTGAAGGTGGCTTCATGCGTGCCTCATGCATGGGTCGTCTCAATGAGATGCTCCCAATCATCGCCGAGAGCGGATTCGAATTTCAGTGCACTATAAGCAATTTCTTCCAATTCGGCGTGCAATGGGGCGGCGCGCGTAGGATCCTTTCGCGCCGTGATTGATCAGAATCATCTCGTCGATGCGGCGGCCCTGGCCTCGTGGATCAAAGCGGCTTTTTTCGCCGCGTTTGCGCTCTTGCTGCTCGCACTCTGGTTCCGTCGCGGGCGCGAGCCGTTGACCCCGAAGCGGCGCATTCATCGCGGATTTTTCGTCTTTCTCGCGCTCGCGTTTCTCGGCGTGTACGCCTACCAGGCCACCTGGCAGCTCGGCGGGTTCGCGCGGCCGCAATTTGTCGATTTCATGCGCAAATACAATCGCCGCCCCGACAATCCAGCGAAACGAATGGTGCGCGGCGAAATTCGCGACCGCAACGGGGAGCAGCTCGCCTATGACGATCCCGACCTGTCCGGCACGCGCGTTTATCCGCTCGGCCCCGCTGCCTGCCACATCGTCGGCTACGTGGACGCGAAGTACGGCATGGAAGGCATCGAGGCCGCGGACCATCCGTATCTTGAAGGCACATCCACCGCCACGCGCGAAGAGCAAAAGCGATTTGGGTTGAATCTGCT